>NZ_JAOWHW010000112.1:0-146732 GCF_030332425.1 Citrobacter sp. Cpo142 | reverse complement strand
GACGCCGGATAGATTCAAGCAAGCCAACTTGTCGTCAAAATCGGTGTTGCAAAAACGGGAGTGACCATAGATTCCGTTTTGCTGACCGCAGCGAAGCGGGGCGTCCGGGTGCGTTTGTTGCTGGATGATAACAACACGCCAGGTCTGGATGACACGCTGCGTTTGCTGGACAATCACCCTAATATTGAAGTTCGCCTGTTTAATCCCTTTTCCTTTCGCATCCTGCGTGCCCTGGGCTATTTAACCGATTTTGCCCGGTTGAATCGGCGTATGCACAACAAAAGTTATACCGCTGACGGCGTCGTAACTCTTGTGGGGGGGCGAAATATAGGCGATGCCTATTTTGGCGCAGGCGAACAACCACTGTTTTCCGATCTGGACGTTATGGCTATTGGGCCGGTTGTCCAGGATGTTGCAGACGACTTTGAGCGTTACTGGCACTGCCGCTCGGTTTCAACATTGCAAAACGTACTTGAGGTGGCTGAACCAGCTTCTACGCAAAAAATCGAACTTCCTGAATCCTGGTATAATGATGACATCACGCGTCGCTATCTACATAAGCTGGAAACCAGCCAGTTTGTGACCCATCTCGATCAGAGGTCGCTGCCGCTAATTTGGGCGAAAACGCGCTTACTGAGTGATGATCCTGCAAAAGGAGAGGGGAAAGCGCCGCGCCACTCACTATTACCGCAGCGTTTGTTTGACGTGATGGGATCTCCCACCGAGCGTATTGATATTATTTCCGCCTACTTTGTACCCACTCGCGCCGGTGTGGCGCAGCTCCTGAGACTGGTGAGAAAAGGCGTTAAGATCGCAATTTTAACTAATTCTCTGGCGGCGAATGATGTTGCAGTCGTTCACGCGGGCTATGCGCGTTGGCGAAAAAAACTCCTGCGCTACGGCGTGGAGTTATACGAGCTCAAACCGACCCGCGATCGCGTTTCAGCAGTACACGACCGGGGATTAACCGGTAATTCAGGCTCCAGCCTGCATGCGAAAACCTTCAGTATTGACGGTCGTAAAGTGTTTATCGGCTCGCTTAATTTTGATCCCCGTTCAACGCTACTCAATACGGAAATGGGGTTTGTGATTGAGAGTGAAGTACTGGCTGAGTTGATTCATAAACGTTTTATGCAAAGTCAGCGTGATATGGCCTGGCAACTACGTCTTGACCGTTGGGGCAGAATTAACTGGGTTGATCGGCTTTCTGGCAGCGAACAGGTACTGAAAAAAGAACCCGCTACAGGATTCTGGAAGCGGGTTCTGGTGAGGCTTGCATCCGTGTTGCCCATTGAATGGCTGCTCTGAACCATTCAATGCAAGAAAACTAACCGGCAACCGCCTTGTTTTTATCCTGCTTAATCGGCGGTTTACCCGAAAAGAGAAACTTCAGCACCGGGATCCGTAAATGGATTTCGTACAGTATGACCGCAATTCCAACCACAAAAAGAAGGCCGCAGAGAAAACCCAGCAGATTCGACTTGATGTGCGGTGTGATATACGCGCCAAAAAACAGCGTTAACGGGTGGTGCACCAAATAGATGAACAGCGACGCGTTGACAAAATAGGTCACGCGAGCCGACTGGAAATTCAGTAAACGGTGGCCAAGCGAAAAGACGACGTTTACCATCCATAGCCCCATGACCATGGTAATGACATATTCGGTTTCATACATCCAGGCATCGCCGTTGCCGTAACGTTGATTGAGCAGGTATGCGACAAATGCGAATGCGGCGCCTAGCGTGCAGCCGCGCGATGGCGTGGTAAACAGTGCTTTCAGATTAGGATTGATAAACGCCAGCGCGCCGAGCATAAAGAAAGGCACATAGAACAGCGTTTGCATAACGATAAAATTAAACATGCCGTCGCTGAGAATCGAAGGGTAGAGGATGAAAATCGTTCTTCTGACGACGGCATAGCCGACACCCAACAATATAAAAATCAACGTTAATTTGGTCATCGACACCCCCGATGCAGGGGTACCGTCTCCACGCGATAGTCTGTTTTTCATTTGGGTAAACACCCACATACTCAGGGTCGTTAACACCACCAGAACCAGTAAAAACCACAGATGGGAAATCAGCTCCCAGGCCAGCGCATTGTATTTGTCGTAGCCGCTGAGGGTATGCCAGCTGTCTGCTTTCCCTTTCACGTATTGCAGCATGATAAATTGCGGCAGCGTAAGCAGCGGAATCGCGGTCAGCATAGGGATCCCCACGCGTTCTACACGCACCTTCCACCAGCGCTTTAACGGATAGCGCAAAAAAAGCATGTAGGAAAAATAACCTGAAATGACAAAGAAGACCTGCATGCGAAAAGCGTGGATAAAGTCGTTAAAAAGGGTTAACCACCACGAAGGTTCTGCGCTGTTCACGTGCCAGGTGTGGGTGGAGTAGATCAATGAAATATGGAATGGGATCCCTAACAACATTAGCCAGGCACGGATGGAGTCAAGAAAATATTCACGTGGTGGTGATACAGAGCTCATAGACAGTTACGTATTCTCAGACTTTTCGTCTTATCCCTAAGACGAATAATGGTTACATTCGAGGGCAACCCTACACGAAGTCCAACAACCTGTCTCCAGGATAAGCACGCAAAGTGAAAACAGGCAGATGAACCTGCTTAAACCATGAGCCAGCGCGCGAACAATACAGGGATTCAGTTGTCGGAGTACCCGATTATCCATTAAAATGGATCGGATCAATATAAGCACACAAAGGGGGAAGTGCTTACTAATTATGAAACATAAACTACAAATGATGAAAATGCGTTGGTTGGGTGCAGCAGTCATGTTAACGCTGTACACATCATCGAGCTGGGCGTTCAGTATTGATGATGTTGCAAAACAAGCTCAATCCTTAGCCGGGAAAGGCTATGAGGCGCCAAAAAGTAACTTGCCCTCCGTTTTCCGCGACATGAAATATGCGGATTATCAACAGATCCAGTTCAATCGCGATAAAGCGTACTGGAGCAATCTCAAGACCCCATTTAAGCTCGAGTTCTACCACCAGGGTATGTACTTCGACACGCCGGTCAAAATCAACGAAGTTACCGCCACGGCGGTGAAAAGAATCAAATACAGCCCGGATTATTTTAATTTTGGCGATGTTCAGCATGATAAAGACACGGTAAAAGATCTCGGCTTCGCCGGGTTCAAAGTGCTGTATCCGATCAACAGCAAAGATAAAAACGATGAAATCGTCAGCATGCTCGGTGCCAGCTATTTTCGCGTTCTGGGCGCAGGTCAGGTCTACGGCCTGTCAGCGCGTGGCCTCGCGATTGATACCGCTCTGCCTTCTGGTGAAGAATTTCCCCGCTTCCGTGAGTTTTGGATCGAGCGTCCGAAACCGACTGATAAACGTTTAACCATTTATGCTTTGTTGGATTCTCCGCGTGCAACCGGAGCGTATCGTTTTGTCATTATTCCAGGCCGTGACACGGTCGTGGATGTTCAGTCCAAAGTTTACCTGCGCGACAAAGTGGGCAAACTGGGCGTGGCACCGTTAACCAGTATGTTCCTGTTTGGACCGAACCAGCCGTCTCCGGCGACAAACTATCGTCCGGAACTGCATGATTCTAACGGTTTGTCTATCCATGCCGGCAACGGGGAGTGGATTTGGCGTCCGCTGAATAACCCGAAACATCTCGCGGTGAGCAGCTTCGCTATGGAAAACCCGCAAGGATTCGGACTGTTGCAGCGTGGCCGTCAGTTCTCGCGTTTTGAAGATATCGACGATCGTTACGATCTGCGCCCAAGCGCCTGGATCACGCCAAAAGGTGACTGGGGTAAAGGTAAGATTGAGTTAGTTGAAATCCCAACTAACGATGAAACGAACGATAACATCGTTGCGTACTGGACGCCGGATCAACTGCCTGAAGCGGGCAAAGAGATGAACTTCAAGTACACTCTGACGTTCACGCGTGATGAAGACAAGCTTCATGCGCCGGAAAGCGCCTGGGTACAGCAGACTCGTCGTTCTACCGGTGATGTAAAACAGTCCAACCTGATTCGTCAGCCTGACGGTACCATCGCGTTTGTGGTGGACTTTACCGGCACAGATATGAAAAAGCTGCCGCAAGATACCCCGGTTACCGCACAAACCAGTATTGGCGACAACGGCGAAATCGTTGAAAGCACTGTGCGCTATAACCCGGTATCTAAAGGTTGGCGTTTGATGCTGCGCGTGAAAGTGAAAGACGTGAAGAAAACCACTGAAATGCGTGCTGCCTTGGTCAATGCCGATCAGACGCTGAGTGAAACCTGGAGCTACCAGTTACCTGCCAATGAATAAGACAACTGAGTATATTGACGCATTGCCGCTTTCGGATATCGAGAAAGCGGCACTGCCGAAAACTGACATCCGCGCCGTTCATCAGGCGCTGGATGCCGAGCATCGTACTTACTCGCGCGAAGATGATTCACCGCAGGGGTCTGTGAAAGCTCGCCTTGAGCAAGCATGGCCGGATTCTTTGGCTAAAGAGCAGTTGGTTAAGGACGATGAGGGCCGCGATCAGCTGCAGGCGATGCCAAAAGCCACGCGTACCTCTATGTTCCCCGATCCCTGGCGTACCAACCCGGTTGGCCGTTTTTGGGATCGTCTGCGTGGGCGCGATGTGACTCCGCGTTATCTTTCGCGTTTGACGAAAGAAGAACAAGAGAGCGAGCAAAAATGGCGTACCGTAGGCACCATCCGCCGCTATACGCTGTTGATTCTAACGCTGGCGCAAACGGTCGTAGCAACCTGGTATATGAAGACGATCCTCCCGTATCAGGGTTGGGCATTCATTAACCCGATAGACATGATGGGGCAGGATTTATGGGTCTCCTTTATGCAATTGCTGCCCTACATGCTCCAGACCGGCATTCTTATTTTGTTTGCTGTGCTTTTCTGTTGGGTGTCTGCGGGATTCTGGACCGCGCTGATGGGCTTCCTGCAACTGCTGATTGGGCGAGATAAGTACAGTATCTCGGCCTCAACGGTTGGGGATGAACCGCTGAATCCTGAACACCGTACTGCGCTGATTATGCCTATCTGTAACGAAGACGTTGACCGCGTATTTGCGGGACTGCGCGCTACGTGGGAATCGGTCAAAGCAACGGGCAACGCCGAACATTTCGATGTTTATATCCTGAGTGACAGCTACAACCCTGATATCTGCGTAGCAGAACAAAAAGCGTGGATGGAGCTGATTGCTGAGGTGCAGGGCGAAGGGCAGATTTTCTACCGCCGTCGTCGTCGTCGCGTGAAGCGTAAAAGCGGCAACATTGATGACTTCTGTCGTCGCTGGGGAAATCAGTACAGCTACATGGTGGTGCTGGACGCTGACTCAGTGATGAGCGGTGACTGTCTGAGCGGCCTGGTGCGTCTGATGGAAGCGAATCCGAATGCCGGGATTATCCAGTCTTCACCGAAGGCTTCCGGTATGGATACGCTGTATGCGCGCTGCCAGCAGTTTGCGACCCGTGTTTATGGACCGCTGTTTACCGCCGGGCTTCACTTCTGGCAGTTAGGGGAGTCACACTACTGGGGTCACAACGCCATTATCCGTGTGAAGCCGTTTATCGAGCACTGTGCGCTCGCGCCGTTACCGGGCGAAGGCTCGTTTGCGGGATCAATCCTCTCCCATGACTTCGTGGAAGCGGCATTGATGCGTCGTGCTGGCTGGGGTGTGTGGATTGCTTACGATCTGCCGGGCTCTTATGAAGAACTGCCGCCGAACCTGCTGGATGAACTCAAGCGTGACCGCCGCTGGTGCCACGGCAACCTGATGAACTTCCGTTTGTTCCTTGTGAAAGGGATGCACCCGGTTCACCGTGCGGTATTCCTGACCGGTGTAATGTCCTATCTGTCTGCGCCGCTTTGGTTTATGTTCCTCGCGCTCTCTACCGCATTGCAGGTGGTGCATGCGTTGACGGAGCCGCAGTACTTCCTGCAACCGCGTCAGCTGTTCCCGGTTTGGCCGCAGTGGCGTCCTGAACTGGCGATCGCGCTGTTTGCTTCAACGATGGTGCTGCTGTTCCTGCCGAAGCTGCTGAGTATTTTGCTCATCTGGTGTAAAGGGACGAAAGAGTACGGCGGGTTTATCCGCGTCACGCTGTCGCTACTGTTGGAAGTTCTGTTCTCCGTGCTGCTGGCGCCGGTGCGTATGCTGTTCCACACCGTCTTCGTCGTGAGTGCCTTCCTCGGTTGGGAAGTTGTCTGGAATTCGCCGCAGCGTGATGACGATTCGACCCCGTGGGGTGAAGCGTTTATGCGTCACGGTTCCCAGTTACTGTTGGGGCTGGTGTGGGCTGTGGGTATGGCCTGGCTCGATCTGCGTTTCCTGTTCTGGCTGGCACCGATAGTCTTCTCGCTGATCCTGTCGCCGTTTGTTTCTGTGATTTCCAGCCGTTCCACGGTGGGGTTACGTACCAAGCGCTGGAAGCTGTTCCTGATCCCGGAAGAGTATTCTCCGCCGCAGGTGCTGGTGGATACCGATACCTATCTGGTGATGAACCGTAAACGCACGCTGGACGATGGCTTTATGCATGCGGTGTTTAATCCGTCGTTTAACGCACTGGCCACGGCCATGGCGACTGCACGCCACCGCGCCAGCAACGTGCTGGAGATTGCACGCGATCGTCATGTGGAACAGGCACTGAACGAAACGCCGGAGAAACTGAATCGCGATCGCCGCCTGGTGTTGTTGAGCGATCCGGTGACCATGGCGCGTTTACATTACCGTGTCTGGAATTCACCTGATAAGTATTCTTCGTGGGTGAACTACTATCAGGGACTGACACTGAACCCGCTGGCGCTCAGGAAAAAATAAGCGTTCTGTAACGTGAAAATACCGGCCTGGTGCCGGTATTTTTTTATATTGAATAGAATGAGTCGTGAGGTAGCCGGTGCGAATTTTGGCTGTAGGAATAATGATCTTCTTCCTGAGCGGATGCGGCAGCATTATTAGTCGTACCATCCCAGGGCAAGGACACGGAAACCAATACTATCCTGGCGTGCAATGGGATGTTAGGGACTCCGCATGGCGCTACGTCACTATCCTCGATCTGCCATTTTCGCTGGTGTTTGATACGTTGCTGCTGCCGCTCGACATACATCATGGACCTTACGAGTAATTATCGCTCATCCCATTCATCGGCTGCGGTCTGCCCCTCTTCAGTATCAAGGGGAGGTTCCAGCTGGAATTCACCTTCATCCCATTCGTGAAGCGTATTTTCTTCCTGCCACTCCTGGCGGATTTCAATTTCATCATAGTCGCCATCAAAAACGCTCTGGGCCGCTTCTCCGCTCAGGATTGGAAGACATTCACCATCTACATCATCCTCGTCAGCAAAGAATTCCGCCTGCCACATAACGTCGCCATCCTGTAGCACGTATTTTTGGACGCTTAGCTGTTGAACGCTGACGTCGTCTGACTCAAGGTCAGGGTTATCAGCCAGAAACACTTCACGAGCTGCATCAATAGCCTCTTCCAACGTGGCATAAAAATTCATGTCATTCTTTGCCATATTTCTTCTCCTAAAGCGAACAATAAAGGGGATGATTCAATCTATAGACGGCGATCCGCAGAGCGTCAAACCCGTTAGCTGCATGGCTCTCTCAATCAGATGATTACTGCCTGCAATGCCTACGAGACCAAGTGAAAGTAACTCCGGTTGTTTATGAAAAAATTTACATTGGCAGATACTGAAGCCGACGTAATATCAGGAAAAAAATTCAAGAAAAAAGAGTAATGTATGTGGTTTGCAATGTAGTAATGAAAATCGAAAAATTAAAAAATGACGTTATATAAGGAAATCTTCAGGGTTAAACGTTCTTTTTTATGTGTTTTAGCGGGGGGATCCGATCGCTTATGACGCAATATTTCATAACTTAATAAAAATAAAGAAGAAAATTAATGCCCAATACGGAAGTGTCGCAGGGGCAATCAATGAAAGTGGCTAAACTTAGTGGTGTCTCTGGTAGTGACAAAGTATCTTTTGTGTATGGGGGGTGTGAATGGTGTGAGTGATACTTAAATAGTATACATAATAAAATATTATTAATGACAAAGGTTATAAATCTATAAGAAACCATTAAATAAGAAATGAATTAGTGTCATTGAATCTGTGCAGATATAATAGTTTGCAAAATCTTATGCTTTATTATATAAAATGCAAAATTAAGAAAGCCCTGAAGGTTGTTATGGATAACGGCAATTCAAATAATAGAAGGTTAATGGCTTTCTATATAATCTGTTTGGCTAGCTATGTTCTTGGTGGAGTGTGTCTTACACAATTTAAATTAACGATACAAAGTGTCCCGCAAACAGTATATCTGATTATAATTGTAGGGTTGTTCTTTTTATATGGGATAATCTTCCTGTTTATGTTATTCCAGTATCTTTGTAGAAAAGATCTCACCTGCCTTATGATATTAGGTATGGCGTTTCTTGGGAATAACATATTTTTCATCGAGACTATCTACATCGTTCAGGACTTGATTAATGATTATGCCTCAATCGAAAAAAGAACTAACGATATAGCCATATTCTATTACTTTCGGCAGATTAGTTTCATAGCTCTACTATTTGTTTCATTAAAATCTTATAAAGTATCCTCGACAGTTATTGAAACCAAAGAAAGAGAACCTTGCTATATCGTTCTGTCTTTTTTAATCATGCTTGTTATCGCGGTGGTGGCGCACGCTCTGGCCAGTTATAACCCTAATTTTACACTCGAGATCACAAGCGTAAAGCCTGATAATGTCACTGTGCACTGGCATATTGGGTACATTTATTCGCTAATTGTATCCTGGGGACTGGTCCTGTTGTATTTAATCATTAAAACCAGAACGCATAACATCTTGTGGAAAAGTATAGGGCTACTGTGTTGCTCAGCAATATTGACCAATGTACTACTTCTGAGCCTGGATGAATATAGCATGTATATTTGGTATGTTAGCCGGGGGATTGAGGTGATAAGTGCCCTGTGTATAATCTCAATACTGATGTACAACACCTTCATCATCTTAAAAAAAGAAACGGATTCAGCTATTAAAGACGCAATGACTAAAATATATAATCGTAAACTATTCTATAAGTCATTAAAATCATCATTAGCAAAAGGCGCAGTGTGTGTAATGGTTCTGGATATTGATAAATTCAAACGGATTAACGATACCTACGGTCATCAGGAAGGTGACAGAGTAATAATCAGCATTGTCGATATTATCAATAAATCAATCAGAGATACGGATATTTTTGCCAGAGTAGGCGGCGAAGAATTTGCGATCCTTCTTAAGTGTAACGATAAAGATGAGGCAATTGTTGTTGCAGAGCGAATTAGGCGAAATGTAGAGAACGGTACGACAATACCAAATTCATATGAGTTAAAAGAAAAAATGACGATAAGTATCGGTGTATATTGCAGCAAAATTGATGATGAATCAGCGGATAAAGTTTTTTCATACGCCGATGCCGCTTTGTATGAAGCCAAAAATTCTGGCAGAAATAAGGTGTGTTACTATTATCATTAAGGTTGAAATATACGCCGTGTAAGATAAATTTATTATTCCGAACCGGCGAATACAAATACACAAATCATCCCACGACCTCTGTACTCCGACGACGGCGCAGGCTATTCCACGAGTACAGGGCGTTAAATAGTACGACGCCCGCGGTCACACAGAAAACGGCTCGAAAACCGTAGTTTGCGGATATCGCTGCCCCCATTAGAGGTCCTGTTACGTTACCGATATCGCGAAATGATTGGTTATAACTGAAAATACGTCCAGCTATTTGATTGGTCGAGTTGTAAACCAGCAGCGTTTGTACCGCCGGGAGCAGAGCGCCGTCGGCCGCACCCAATAAAAAGCGCAGAACACCAAGCTGCCAGGGCGTATGGACAAATGACATTGGAATAAGCAGTAACACAGAAACGATCAACGCGACGATCAGGATCTTCTCCGGGCCAATTCGATCGCCTAATTTGCCAAGTTTCGGGGCGCTGATTAATGCCGCAACGCCGGGGACAGAGGCTATCATCCCACTGATAAACGCAATATTGCTGACGTTGCCAGCCAACTCTCGAACGTACAGTGTCAGTATTGGCGCGATAGAACCGGTGGCTACCTGAATGATCAAAGTGGTGATAAACAGGCTCAGCACCAGTTTGGGGTTCTTTAAAGAGGCCACGACTTCACGAATGTGCAGCATTTCCTTCTTGCTCACCGGCTGGAAATGTTCGCGGATAAAAAATAGCGTCAGGATGAAGCAGACCAGCAGCACGCTGGCGGTGATGAAAAATACAGGGCGTAGTCCGTACTGATCCGCGAGGAGGCCGCCAGCTAGCGGCCCGAGCAGTGCGCCACTAACGCCACCGGTTGAAAGCGTTCCCAGTGCCCAGCCGCTTTTATTGCGTGGAACCTGGGTGGCGATCAGTGCATTCGCATTGGGGATGAATCCACCAAGCAGCCCTAACAAGGCGCGCAGGATTAAGAACTGCCAGATATTTTGCGCCAGTCCCATCAGCAGCATCACAATTGCCATGCCCAACGCGGAACGCAGCAGCATGATTTTTCGTCCTTTTCGATCGGCAAGGCCACCCCAGAAAGGAGAGGCAATGGCTGAAAAGAGAAAGGTGATGCTGAAGACCAGGCCCGACCACATATTCAGGGCGCTATGACCCGTGACGCCGAGACTCTCGACGTAAAGAGGCAAAAAGGGCATGACCAGGCTAAATGCTGCTCCGGTTAAAAAACAACCTAACCAGGCAACGGTGAGGTTGCGTTTCCAGTTTATGGGGGCATCTGAGGGTGACATAGCGTTCCGCAGTGTGATGCGCTGTTTGCGCTATCGATTGAATATAAGTAAGCAGGCTAATTATGCGCCTGGTTGATAGTTGCTGCAATGCGGATAGCAGTTAAACCTAAAACGGGGTGGGAGGGTGTTGCAGCCCACTGGACTGCAACACTGCGTCAGTACAGAGAAGGGGAGCCTTCAGGACGCGTCTTGAAGCGACGATGCAGCCACATATACTGCTCTGGCGCCATCATTATGCATTGCTCAACAATTTTGTTCATCCACGCAGCTGTAGTCTCTGCGTCTTCCAACGGTGGCGAGCATTCTGGAGGTAACATAATCAATTGATACCCTTTACCGTCAGGTTTGCGGCGGGGAACAAACGGTACCAGGCAGGCATTGGACATACGCGAAAGCATCCAGGTTCCTGAGGTTGTTGCGGCTTGTTCAACGGCAAAAAGTGGTACAAACACGCTGGCGCGAGGGCCGTAATCATGATCCGGCGCGTACCAGACCACTTCGCCCTTTTTCAAGGCTTTAATCATCCCTTTCAGGTCTTTACGATCGAGCATTGATTTATTCGAGCGCATGCGGCCCCAGGTTTGTAGCCAGTCCAGCAGCGGATTGTCGTTAGGGCGATACACACCAATACCCGGCTCCTGCAAGCCAAACTGGCGCGCACCCAGTTCCAGAGTCAGAAAGTGCAGACCCACTAACAGAATCCCGCGTTTTTGCGCCTGAACGTCACGGATATGTTCCATTCCGATCACTTCCGTCCAGCGCGAAATACGCTTATCGGACCAAAACCAGGCCATCCCGGTTTCCATTACGCCCATGCCTACGGATTCGAAGTTCTTGACGACCATCTGCTGGCGTTCCTGCTCACTCATCTGCGGGAAGCACAGTTCCAGATTTCGGGAAACAATTTTTGCCCGACGTTTCATCAAACGTAGCGCCAGTCGACCTAACGCACAGCCCAACTTAAAGAGGATGGGGTAGGGTAACTGCACGATTAACCAAAGGATGCCAATACCCAGCCAGGTTAACCAATAACGTGGATGCAGTAACGCAGCCGAAAACTTGGGTAAATTCGTCATGTCTATCCTGTCTTCAAACGACCAATTCCCTGTATTGTCGCATTTTTTCGCGCGTATCAAAAATTTGTGACGGGAGAACGGTGATTAATTCCGCAATTGTTGTTGCGATTTTATCGTGAAGTATGAAATGTAGCGTAAAATGTGTGGATGTAAATTGGCGGTGTTTGCTTTATTATGCCGCCGATTTTCATTTATTCCTTATTTGCAGGATACGTACACCATGCCAGTGTTACACAACCGCATTTCGAACGACGCCCTCAAAGCCAAAATGCTGGCCGAGACCGAGCCGCGCACGACGATCTCATTCTATAAATATTTCACCATTGCCAATCCTCAGCACACGCGTGATGCGCTGTACCAGATGTTCACCGCATTGAACGTCTTCGGGCGAGTATATCTTGCCCATGAAGGAATTAACGCGCAAATCAGCGTACCGCAAAGCAACGTCGAGGCATTTCGCCAGCAGCTCTATGCGTTTGATGCTGCATTGAAGGATTTACGTCTGAATATTGCGCTGGATGATGACGGTAAATCGTTCTGGGTACTGCGTATGAAAGTCCGCGAACGTATCGTGGCGGATGGTATTGACGATCCAGACTTTGACGCCAGCAACGTGGGGGATTATCTCAAGGCTGCAGAAGTAAACGCCATGCTGGACGATCCTGAAGCGGTATTCATTGATATGCGCAACCACTATGAATATGAGGTGGGTCATTTCGAGAATGCGCTGGAGATACCGGCAGACACGTTCCGCGACCAGTTGCCGAAAGCTGTTGAAATGATGCAGGCGCATAAAGATAAAAAAATCGTGATGTACTGCACGGGTGGGATCCGCTGTGAGAAAGCCAGCGCCTGGATGAAACACAATGGATTTAGCAAAGTCTGGCACATTGAGGGCGGTATTATTGAGTATGCCCGCAAGGCGCGTGAACAGGGGCTTCCGGTACGTTTTGTCGGTAAAAACTTTGTCTTTGATGAGCGTATGGGCGAAAGGATCTCTGAAGATGTTATCGCACATTGCCATCAGTGCGGCACGGCGTGCGATAGCCATACTAATTGCAAAAATGATGGCTGCCATCTGTTGTTTATTCAGTGCCCGGCTTGTGCGCAGAAATATAAAGGCTGCTGTAGCGAGCTGTGTAGCGAAGAGAGTGAGTTGCCGGAAGAGGAACAACGGCGTCGTCGTGCGGGGCGTGAAAATGGCAATAAAATCTTCAATAAATCACGCGGTCACCTGAATACCAAACTGGGTATTCCAGACCCTGCGCAATAACATGATGCCGGATGAGGGGCAGAACCTCATCCGGTAATTCATGCGTTACTTCTGCTGAACACCTTCCACTGAGATGATCAAATCGACTTCCTGCGATGCAGGGCCGAGATCGGTGGTGATGTTGAAATCCTTCAGCTTAATCTTACCTTGCGCTTCAAAACCAGCGCGCGTACCGCCCCAGGGATCGCCACCCTGACCGATGAGCTTCGCGTCCAGCGTAACCGGTTTGGTAACGCCGTTCAGGGTCAAATTACCGGTGATATCCAGGTCATTCCCCTCTTTTTTCACGCTGGTGGAGCTGAAGGTCGCCTGCGGGAATTTTGCCACGTTAAGGAAATCTGCACTGCGCAGATGCTTGTCGCGTTCGGCGTGATTAGTGTCAACGCTGTTGGTGTTGATGGTTACGTTAACCTTATCGGCTGCGGGATTTTTCTCATCAAAGGTAAACGTACCGTCGAAATCTTTGAAAGTGCCGTACAGCCAGCTGTAACCCAGATGCTGAATACGGAAATTAACAAAGGCATGCTGTCCTTCCTTGTCAATTTTGTAATCTGCCGCCACGGCCGACCCGGTGGTGAATAACACAGAAGCGAGTGTAAGTCCCAGCAGGTTTTTTTTCATTTTAAGCTCCATAGTCAGATGACGATTTTCCCAACATGCGATTGAGGGTATCGTCGTTATCAATAAAGTGATGTTTCAGGGCCATCAGTCCGTGTAGTAGGGATAAAATCACCACGATCCACGCAAGCCACAGGTGCAAGCTACCGGCGAGGTCGGCCTGGGTACCCGCATTGGCCAGGGTGGCAGGAATGTCAAACCATCCAAAGACGCTTATCGCTTTGCCATCTGCGGTGGAAATCAGATATCCGCTGATGAAAATCGAAAAGAGCAGCAAATAAAGTGCGAGGTGACCCAGTGCCGCTGCGATACGGGTCAAACGGGAGTAGCTTGCCAACGCAGCAGGTGGAGGGGAGAACAACCGCCAGACAACGCGGATAACCAGTCCCATCATGAGTAGGATGCCGATGCTTTTATGCAGTTCGGGGGCCTGGTGATACCAGCCATCATAGTAGCTAAGCGTGACCATCCATAACCCCAACGCAAACATGCCATATACAGCAATCGCAACCAGCCAATGTAATGTGGCTGACACTACGCCATAGCGCTGTGGAGTATTATTGAATTGCATAAGCACACCGATTGATATTTCAGAAGTGAATGAAAATGGTGTGTAAAAGACATTAATGCAACTAATAAATAACAATGGTGATGATATTTATTTTTTGTTCAATAAAATTGACTGATTGTTGAGGTAACCATCAAGGGATTAGTGCGAAAATATGTGGCGGGGTTTAGTTTATGGGGTGTTATGGTTTTTGTTATTGTTCAGTTTATTGCAATGAAAATTAAGCTAATCTCAATTTTTGTCAATTATTGTCAACGCACAGGAATTAGAAAAACATAATATATATTACATCCATAATGGCCAGCAGCGACCATAAAATAATGTAGAGCATAAGGTGCTCGCGAATATTATTAACCAGATAGTGAAAGATACGACGCATTGACGTTATTCCTGTCATTAAAAATGGCCTCACCAACGAGGCCATTCATTTATTATCACTTAAAACGGCTTAACCTGAAGGGGGTCAGGTCAAAGTCAGACGGTTTGTCCCGAGCGAAGTCTGCCGCAATCTCTCCCAGTACAGAAGCAAACTTAAAGCCATGTCCGCTCAGCCCGGTAATGATCAGCGTATTGTCATGTTCCGGCAGAGTATCAATTATAAAGTCCTCATCCGGTGAATTATCGTAAGTGCAGGATGCGCCGTGCAGGCAACAACCAACGCCAGGCAGAATTGTGCGCAGGAATGGGAAGGCTTCAGAACCGTCGCTGGCTACAGCGGCAAATGGCTTACGCTCTTCTGCAGAGTGAATTACCTGTCCGCCATTGTGCTTACCTATTTTCAGCTCGTCGTTTTCAGCCGGGAAACCGTAGTATTGATCGCCATTTGGCAGTTCGCCGGTGAAGGCCGGGAAGTTATTCTTAACGCTGTAGCGCCCATCGGCCTGATACCATGCGAACACTTTGCGCACAGGTTGTATCGGTAGTTCAGGGACTAAAGCCTGCACCCAGGTACCGGCGCTGATCACTGCTTTCTTCGCGTGGTAGTCACCGTCAGCCGTTTCTACCGTGATGCCATCATCACCGTGATGAATTGCGCTGACCGGGCATTTAAACAGTTGCGCACAGCCTGCTTCTTCCGCCAGACGGATCCAGGTTTTAATTGCTAACTCACTGCGTAAAAAACCGGACTCCGCTTCAAACAGACCGATATAGTTGTCAGGTACGCGAATTTCCGGCCAGCGAGCCATGATGGCCGCTGCATCTAATTGTTCAACGTTAAGTTGCCACTGTTTTGCGCTTTGCGCTGCAGTTGCTAAGAAGGTTGACTCTGCTGGACCGAGGTTGATAACACCGGAGCGAACAAAAATGGGTTCTTCATTATGGGTGGACAGTTCATCCCACAATGTTTGCGCACGTAGTACCAGCGGAACGTATTTTTCACCTTCGCCATAAGCATGACGAATTAATCGAGTATCGCCGTGGTGGCTGCCCTGTTGATGTGGTGGCATATGCGCATCGATCATCAGAACCTTCAGACCGGCACGAGTGGCATAGTATCCAGCTGCGGCGCCTACCGAACCGCTGCCAATAATGATTAAGTCGTATTTCATCCGCTTCTCTCTGCAATCGCGATAGTAGAAGGGTAAATAACTGACCTGGAATATTCAACCTGGAAATAAGAAAGGCACCGCTAAGGTGCCTTTTGATGGTTGGATGTATCAGGTTTAATGTCGCTGATACTCATTTACCTGGTAATCGCCAGATTCAATTTTGGCGATTCCTGCTTCTAATATCGAAATAAATTGCCTGGCAACATCAGTGGTTAACCAGAGCGTTTGACCAACTTCAGTCCCATCCGGGTCAGGGCGGTTCGGGGTTTGGTAGTGCAAACGCAGCATCAGCGCATCGTAGCTATCAACGGTGCTGATGTCCCACCCTACAAGCGGATGAGTCTGAATGACTTCATTATTCTTTTCCATCATGCCCCCTAATTCGTGTTACTAGACAACGGTTTTCGAGGTTCAATGCGTTTTTTTCTGAAGCAACTTCAGTATATCAATAAATAAGGGTATTCATTGAAAATTTAAAGAGGGAAGGGTATAAATTTTTTGTTTTCAGCGTTATCTGACTAAGAAAACGACATGTTATTCATTTTTTTTTAGTATGTTGCACAATTATTTTGTTGTTTTGGTTAAAAGATAATCGGTGGGTTAATATTAAATTAAATGCTCGTCAGAAGAAATGCGCGATTGATTACAAGATTGCGTGTATAAAAAAGCCGGGGCGACCCGGCAAACAAACATCACTGCATATCATTATTTATTCGTTGATGAACCAGTCATCCGCGCTTTCCCAGGTTTCCTGTAGGATCTCGCTGATGCGTTCTTTGTCCTCTTTGGTCGCGCCAATAACCGACAGATTGTTTGCGCCGGCATAACGGACGGTAACGTTACCTTCGTTATCCGGAAAATGGTGCTGAATACGGCGGGAGAGTTCACCTGCCAGTGCGTCAATTGCACCGGCTGGTAAAGGTGAAGTTTTGGCAATAGTGACTTCAATACGCATAGTAGCCCCCTGTGGAATATACTGTTTATTTATACAGTTATTCGCATCGGTTGGCTACACTTTTTTTAGCTTTTTACTGACCAGCATATCGTTTCGCCACCCAGGAAAGGCACCAGCGTATCGTCTTCCAACGCTATGCTCTCAGGAACAAGGTGCTCCATGCGTTCCAGCTCAATAAAGCTCTCATTTACCGGCAAACCATAGAACTGTGGGCCGTTGAGTGAGCAGAAGGCTTCGAAATGGTCCAGCGCATTCATCTCTTCAAACACGGTGGCATAGCTGCCTAGTGCGGTCGGTGCATTAAAGCATCCCGCACAGCCACAGCTTGACTCTTTGCGATGACGTGCGTGCGGCGCTGAGTCGGTACCGAGGAAGGCGCGCGTAAACCCGCTGGCAACCAGTTCACGCAGCGCCTGTTGGTGGACGTTACGTTTGAGGATCGGCAGGCAGTACAGGTGAGGACGAATCCCGCCAACCAGCATGTGGTTGCGGTTAAACATCAGGTGCTGTGGCGTAATAGTCGCTGCCAGAAGCTCGTTACCGTCGCGCACGTATTCGGCAGCATCTTTGGTAGTGATATGCTCGAACACTACTTTCAGCGAGGTCAAACGCTGGCGCAGTGGTTCCATCACCGTTTCAATAAAGCGCGCTTCGCGATCGAAAATATCGATATCTGCATGCGTCACTTCGCCGTGCACCAGCAGCGGCATACCCAATTTTTCCATCCGCTCCAGCACCGGCATGATGGCGTCAATAGAGGTTACGCCATGCGTCGAATTGGTGGTGGCATTGGCCGGATAGAGTTTTGCCGCCGTGAATACGCCTTCGTTAAATCCACGTTCCAGCTCGTTGGGATCCAGCGTATCCGTTAAGTAGCAGGTCATTAATGGCGTGAAGTCGTGTCCGGCAGGTACCGCGTCAATAATGCGCTGGCGATAAGCGATAGCCGCGTCAACCGTGGTGACGGGCGGTGCCAGGTTCGGCATGACAATGGCGCGGCCATAAATTTCACTGGTGTAGGGCACGACAGTTTTTAACATGTCGCCATCGCGAAAGTGAAGATGCCAGTCGTCTGGGCGGCGGATCTTTAAAACCTGGGATGGTGCAGTCATCAATATGCTCCGGCTGAGGATAGTCTTTTTTGCCGGAAACAAAGGATAAGCGGAAACGTTTTCGTTTGCACGAAAAAAAAGGGCGCATCGGCGCCCTCAGTTTTATTAGTCGGTGAACGGGATGATGATTTCCCCCGGTTTCACCTCAATTCCCTTCGCCAGTTTTTTCGCCAGAGCTTCACCCTGACTGCTGTCATCCTGCAGAATGTAGGCTGGCTGCTGGTTGAAATAGTTACGCAGCGACTGGTTTAAATAAGGCATCAGCGTTTGCAGTACCGACTGCATTTTTTCTGGTGTAACGGTCGCATCCACGACTTCCATCTCTTGCAGATAAATTGCGCCTTTCTCTTTGTTGAATACCGGTAAGGCTTTTAACTTCAGCTTCATGGTCGCTTTTTGACTGCCAAACAGGGAATTCATGTCCAGGTTGGCGTCACCGGTCAGCGTCACTTTATTGGGTTCTTCACGGCCAATCTGACTGGCGAGATTATTTAGTACGATGTGTGCTTCAGCAACGCCGGGCAAGCCGATATCTTTAGAAAAGTTATTATGCTTTGCCAGGGCCTGATTAATTTCTTGCTCGCTAACCGTGTATTGCGTGAGTTGATTACAACCAACCAACAGGCCGCTGACAATCAGTGCAGCGGCAAAAAAAAACTTTTTCATGGGGTTCCTCAACATGATGCATGTGGCGTAATCGTGACACAAAGCATCATCGAGTACCAGCGCCCCGGACGCCAGCAGAAAAAACTGAAAAGCGCCCGGAAGCAGGCTCGGCTATCAGGCGTCTGGCTCCAGCATGCCTCTCGTTGGGCGTTTGAGACTGAATTGCCAGCCCAACGCCAGGAAGGTGATGAGGCCGATAATACCGAGCATCATCCAGGGCAGCTCAGGCTGTGCCAGGGCCTTGCCCATGTCAAACAGCCAGCCGCCGCCGATATAACCAATCGCGCCACCGATAGCGAGTCCCAGTCGGCTGAAGCCCATATAGCTTCCTCTGGCCCGAGCGTTCGCCAGTGAGGCGCTCAGGGTTTCACGCGCGGGTTCGGCGATGATCGAGCCAATATAGAACGTGCAGATTAGGGTGAATAACTGCTGCAAATTCCCGACCAGACCGATCGGCATCATGCTCAGAGACATCACCAGCAGACCGGCCATCAGACGATGTTCAAGGCGAAAACGTTTTTCACTCCAGCGGGCAATTGGATAGAGCAGCGTCAATGAGAGGCACGCCTCGATGGCATACATCCATTTCACGGCGGCCGGTGAACCTGCGATGTCGTTCACCATGATTGGCAGCATCAGCATCACCTGTACCGCCAGCATGTAATAGCCTGCCAGCGTCAGCACATAGGTGACAAAGCGCTTGTCATGCATCACGTGGCTCATCCCTTCGCGCACTGGAATTTTCACCGTCGACAGCTTCCATGCCGGGAGCAGCCAGGCGTTAAACGCCGCGCACAGAACGAACAAAATTGCGCCGGTGGCACAGACCAGACGGAAATCGTATTGCAATAACCAACTGCCAAGCAACGCGCCAACCACGGCCCCGGCGCTATCCTGCATCATCAGAATAGAGAAAAAGCGCCCGCGCTTTTCCGGGCGGATCAGTTTAACCACCAGCGCCGAGCGGGGTGGGTCGAATAGTGTACCGCCCAGTCCGGAGAGAAAGCAGGAAAACCACAGCAGCCACGGCTCATGGGCAATGCCCATGGTGGCGAACCCGGCAGCGCGCATCAGCATGCCGGTGACTATCATCGGTTTTGCACCAAAACGGTCCGCAATAGCGCCGCCGAAAATACCCAACCCCTGCTGGATAAATTGACGTAATCCTAGTGCAATACCGACCATCACGGCGGCCCAGCCCATTTGGTCGACGAAACGAATTGAGATCAGCGGGAAAACGACGAAGAAACCCAGCACGACCAGCATATTATCGATGAGAAGGAAGTATTTACCCAGGTTCCTTGCCTGCGAGACTTGCGACATTTCCCCTCCAGGGAAAAACTCGTCACTCTGGATAGAGTTTAAAAGATAAGCACCTCCTATTCTGCGGTGTCGTCATCGCTTTTCCCACCCTTCGCGGGACAATATTTTTTTATCAAAAGTCCGTCTTGATAGAGAGTTTTCATCAAAATGTGTGAATAATTCAAAAAATGGCATTTTGCTCTTTTCACAGGGTGTATTCGCACAGGTATAGTAATGCGAATAGCGTATTGAAGACGTTACGGGAAGGAGTAGGTATAGAATGTTTGGCTATCGCAGTAACGTGCCAAAAGTGCGCTTAACCACCGACCGCCTGGTCGTGCGTTTAGTGCATGAGCGTGATGCCTGGCGTCTGGCAGATTATTACGCAGAAAATCGTCATTTCTTAAAACCCTGGGAACCTATTCGCGATGAAAGCCACTGCTATCCGTCCGGCTGGCAGGCGCGTCTGAGCATGATCTCTGAGTTTCATAAACAGGGCACCGCCTATTATTTTGCGCTGCTCGATCCGGACGAAAAAGAAATTATCGGCGTTGCGAACTTCTCAAACGTGGTGCGGGGATCCTTCCATGCCTGTTATCTCGGCTACTCCATTGCGCAGAAGTGGCAGGGGCAGGGGCTAATGTATGAAGCCTTAACCTCGGCCATCCGTTATATGCAGCGCACGCAACATATTCATCGCATTATGGCTAACTACATGCCACATAATAAGCGCAGCGGTGACCTGCTGGCGCGACTGGGTTTTGAAAAAGAAGGGTATGCCAAAGACTACCTGCTGATTGACGGGCAGTGGCGCGATCACGTGCTGACGGCGTTGACCACATCAGAATGGACCCCCGGCCGCTAAGTTTCAGATGCAGCCATGATTAATGGAGAAGACGATGAAATACGAATTAACCGCCACCGAAGCACGAGTGATTGGCTGTTTATTAGAAAAACAAGTGACCACGCCGGAACAGTACCCACTCTCCGTTAATGGAGTCGTAACAGCCTGCAATCAAAAAACGAATCGTGAACCGGTGATGAACCTGTCGGAATCGGACGTGCAGGAGCAACTGGATAACCTGGTTAAGCGACATTTTCTGCGCACGGTGAGCGGCTTTGGCAATCGCGTCACGAAATATGAGCAGCGTTTCTGCAACTCTGAATTTGGCAATCTGAAACTTAGTGCCGCAGAGGTGGCCATAATCACCACACTGCTGCTGCGGGGCGCTCAGACGCCTGGTGAACTGCGTAGCCGCGCATCCCGTATGTACGAATTCAGCGATATGGCCGAAGTGGAGTCGACGCTGGAAAATCTGGCGAACCGGGAAGATGGGCCTTATGTGATCCGCCTGTCGCGTGAGCCGGGCAAACGTGAAAGTCGCTATATGCACCTGTTTTGTGGTGAGGTTGATGAAGCCATTGCCGCGGCAGATGAACTCCCTGTAGCCTCCGGCGATCTGCAGGCGCGCGTGGAAGCGCTGGAAACGGAAGTCGCAGAGCTTAAGCAGCGACTTGATTCCTTGCTGGCGCACCTGGGAGACTAACGTGAATAAATTACGTATCGGCGTAGCCGGTCTGGGCGGTATTGCACAAAAGGCGTGGCTACCCGTGCTGGGCACCTCCGCGGACTGGACGCTGCAAGGGGCTTTTTCACCTTCGCGGGATAAAGCGCAGCTTATCTGTGACACCTGGCGAATACCCTACGTGGATTCATTGAAGAATCTGGCGCAAACCTGCGACGCGGTTTTCGTCCATTCCAGTACCGCGACGCACTATGCGGTAGTCAGTGAATTGCTGAATGCCGGAGTTCACGTGTGCGTGGATAAACCGCTGGCGGAAAACCTGCGCGAGGCTGAGCAACTGGTCGAGCTGGCCGCGCGGAAAAAACTCACGCTGATGGTCGGGTTTAACCGTCGATTTGCACCGCTGTACCAGGATCTCAAAACCCAGTTGGGCAGCGCAGCGTCTGTACGTATGGATAAGCACCGTACGGATAGCGTTGGGCCGCACGATCTGCGCTTCACTCTGCTGGACGACTATCTGCACGTGGTCGATACCGCTTTGTGGCTGGCGGGAGGGCAGGCGCAGTTAAATAACGGCACGCTGCTGACCAATGAATCTGGTGCGATGCTCTACGCCGAGCACCATTTTTCTGTTGGGCAAATGCAGATAACGACCAGTATGCATCGCCGTGCCGGTAGTCAGCGCGAGAGCGTGCAGGCGGTGACGGACGGCGGCCTGATTGACGTAACTGATATGCGGGAATGGCGGGAAGAGCGTGGGCAAGGTGTTATTCATAAGCCGATAGCGGGCTGGCAAACGACCTTAGAACAGCGTGGTTTTGTCGGATGTGCGCGTCATTTCATTGAGTGCGTGCAAAATCAGACGGTTCCCCAGACGGCAGGCGAGCAGGCGCTACTGGCCCAGCGTGTTGTTGAAAAGCTGTGGCGGGAGGCGATGGCTGAATAATCCCCTGTAACATCTGGCGGTAGTAATTCATTGTAATCCAGGTACTATATGCCCACTCAAAATAACACCTCTTTTCAACCATAGGCTGGTTTGTCGGCCTGATAAGGTGCCAGGGTGTCGCCATCAGGCACAGCAAAAGTGTCGGATGGCGGCGAGAATGCCTTATCCGACCTACGGGCAGGTTTGTCGGGGTTTTGCCTCAGAGTCTGGAATACAACATAGATGAATTTATTAAAGTCGCTGGCAGCCGTCAGCTCGATGACGATGTTTTCACGTGTGCTGGGTTTTGCGCGTGATGCGATTGTCGCCAGAATCTTTGGTGCAGGGATGGCGACAGATGCCTTTTTTGTGGCATTCAAACTTCCTAACCTGTTGCGCCGAATTTTTGCCGAAGGCGCATTTTCGCAGGCATTTGTGCCGATTCTTGCTGAGTACAAAAGCAAGCAGGGGGAAGATGCTACCCGCGTGTTTGTTGCCTACGTTTCCGGACTGTTGACGCTGGCGCTGGCCGTGGTGACGGTAGCCGGGATGTTGGCTGCGCCATGGGTGATATTAGTTACCGCGCCGGGATTTGCCGACACAGTGGATAAATTTGCGCTGACCACTCAACTGCTGCGGATCACTTTTCCCTATATTCTACTGATTTCGCTGGCCTCACTGGTTGGTGCGATCCTTAATACCTGGAACCGCTTTTCCATTCCTGCATTTGCCCCGACCTTTCTGAATATCAGCATGATCGGCTTCGCGCTATTTGCGGCACCCTATTTTAACCCGCCGGTGCTGGCGCTGGCGTGGGCCGTTACGGTTGGCGGCGTGCTACAGCTGATTTATCAGCTTCCGCACTTGAAGAAAATTGGCATGCTGGTGCTGCCGCGCGTGAACTTCCGTGATGCAGGGGCGATGCGTGTCGTCAAGCAAATGGGGCCAGCGATCCTTGGGGTATCGGTCAGTCAGATTTCACTGATCATCAATACGATTTTCGCCTCGTTTCTGGCCTCTGGCTCAGTTTCATGGATGTATTATGCTGACCGTCTGATGGAGTTTCCGTCCGGTGTTCTGGGCGTGGCGCTGGGGACTATCCTGCTGCCATCGCTGTCCAAAAGTTTTTCCAGCGGTAATCATGATGAATATTGTCGCCTGATGGACTGGGGCCTGCGCTTGTGTTTCCTGTTGGCATTACCGAGTGCCGTAGCGTTGGGTATTCTGGCCAAACCGCTGACGGTGTCTCTGTTCCAGTACGGTAAATTTACCGCCTTTGATGCCGCGATGACCCAGCGTGCGCTGGTGGCGTACTCGGTAGGTTTGATTGGCTTGATCGTGGTGAAAGTGTTGGCTCCGGGCTTTTACTCGCGCCAGGATATTAAAACGCCAGTGAAGATTGCCATTGTGACGCTGATTATGACCCAGGTGATGAACCTGGCGTTTATCGGGCCGTTAAAGCATGCCGGATTGTCGCTGTCGATTGGTCTGGCGGCATGTCTGAACGCTTCACTGCTGTACTGGCAACTGCGGAAACAGAAAATCTTTACCCCACAACCGGGCTGGAGCTGGTTCCTGGCGCGTCTGGTGATTTCCGTGCTGGTGATGTCTGCGGTGCTGGTTGGGATGCTCTACATCATGCCGGATTGGTCGCAGGGAACGATGCTGTGGCGTCTGCTGCGTCTGATGGCGGTCGTGGTGGCCGGCATTGCCGCTTACTTCGCAGCACTCGCCGTACTGGGCTTTAAAGTAAAAGAGTTTGTGCGCCGGACGGCGTAATGGATCAATGCCGGATGGCGGCATAACGCCGTATCCGGCCTACTAAAGGCGTAGGCCTGATAAGCAAAACGTTATCAGGCTGACATCAAATAGAGATTTTTTTCCCGCCGCGGTGCGCAGCAGAGGTTTGACCGTTTGCGCCATACAACGCCGGTTCCTGGTGCGGTTTCAGCACTTGTATTGCTTGTTGATTACGCTCGATCTGCCCTTCCAGCAGCCAACCGTTGTGCTGGTTGAGGTCGCGTAAATGCTGTGTTTTCTTGGTGATAGTCTGCCAGCGTTCAGCAATCTCATCATTGGCGCTGCGCGTGGCGTCATGCTCCAGGCGGCGCTGCTGCTCAAGATAATCAAGGGTTGCCAGCAAGGAGCTTTTTTCTTCTGTAATACGCTGTAGCTGGCTGCCGTTGATATGCCCTGCGGAAAGCTGCTGCTGTTCAGCATCCATTACCGTTTTCAGGTCATTGAGGACAGTCGTCATATGGTCAAGTATTTCTGACAAACGAGTCATACTTTATTTACTCTGTAGGTAGCTCTGCGCCTCGCGAATCAGCGAGTCGGCAATTTTTCCGGTATCCATTTTCAATTCACCGTTACGGATTGCGGTTTTCAGTGCTTCCACGCGTTCCATATTGATGTCATTGGTGCCAGGCTGCATCAGTTTGGCCTGGGCGTCGCTCAGCATGACGCTGGTGCTGGTGGTCGCGGTGGTTTTTTCCTTCCGCGCTTTTTGTACCGGCGCATCGCTGGTTTCACGCGGCTGAACGGTGCTTACTGGCTTCAATGGTGAGGTACGATCAATGCTCATTTTATTTTTCCTCATCGAGGGGTTACGCTATAGCGGCCCGCTGTAATCATTGGTTGTTTATCTATCGGCACACGCTAAAAAATCTTTAACCTATTATAGGTTAATAAGAATATTCCCATCAGAATCGACGACGCCGCTCACCACCTGGCCTGAAATCATCCGCACTCGCGCATTCTGTGCGACAGCGGCGTTGTTCAGCGCTTTACCTTCGGCATTGACCCGAAAACCATCTCCGTTGGCAATAACCAGTACGCGTTGACCGGCCTTGATCCGCCATGCCTGGCGCAACATCGAAAGCTGTATCGGTTGGCCCGGCACCAGATCGCGCAGGCTCACTGCATCCTGCACCTGACTTATATCCAGCACAGCGCGCGGCGGTAGTTGGTCCAGTCGACCACGTTTCAGCGTTACGCTGGCCGGGGTCAGGGCGCTACCTCGCGCCACAGGCGCGGCGGCTACTACGTAGTTTCCCGTCGCCTGCACGTTCACCTGCAGATAACGTTTTTCGTTGGCACAGCGGGCCAGCACATTCACATTACCCCACAGTTTCGCACTACCTGACACGCTTAATGCCGGTTGTTCGCAGTTGGGCAATAAGTTTGGTGACGTTCGGATAGTGACGACTACCTCATCGCTAAACCCGGCCAGACGCTGGGAAAACCATGCCGTTAGCTGCGAATTCAGGTCTTGCGCCATCGTCATAGGGCTGAACAGCAGTGCTGCCACGACCATTCCACGTTTAAACGTTTGCATCAAAACCTCGCGCTTTTTCAGGTAGTGGCAGGATTTTACCTGTGTGACGCAGTCATCAACGCAACAAATAGCGACGCATTTTGCGTTTATTCCGGCGATAACGCGCGCGTAATGGGATTTAAGCTGTCGGCTGAATTTTGTCATTTGCGGAGGAGATATGCTCGATAAGCTCGACGCCGCCTTACGTTTTCAACAGGAAGCGCTGAATTTGCGCGCCCAACGCCAGGAAATATTGGCGGCCAACATTGCCAATGCCGATACGCCGGGGTACCAGGCGCGCGATCTGGATTTCGCCAGTGAATTAAAAAAAGTCATGGTGCGAGGACGGGAAGAAACCGGCGGCGTTTCGTTGACGCTGACCTCTGCACAACACATTCCGGCCCAGACCGTTTCTGCGCCGTCTACGGAGCTGCTCTACCGTATTCCTGACCAGCCATCTCTTGATGGCAACACGGTAGATATGGACCGGGAGCGCACGCAATTTGCAGACAACAGCCTCAAATATCAAATGGGGCTGACGGCGCTGGGTGGACAAATCAAAGGCATGATGAACGTGCTGCAAGGAGGGAACTAATTCGTGGCGCTGTTAAATATTTTTGATATCGCAGGTTCTGCGCTGACGGCTCAGTCTAAACGCCTGAACGTCGCGGCCAGCAACATGGCGAATGCGGATAGCGTCAGCGGACCCGACGGTCAGCCGTATCGCGCGAAACAGGTTGTTTTTCAGGTAGATGCTGCGCCAGGTGCGGCAACCGGTGGCGTAAAAGTTGCTGACGTCATTGAAAGTCAGGCGCCGGATAAGCTGGTTTATGAACCCGGTAATCCGCTGGCCGATGCGAATGGCTACGTAAAAATGCCGAATGTGGACGTTGTTGGCGAGATGGTCAACACCATGTCTGCCTCACGTAGCTATCAGGCAAACGTCGAAGTGCTCAACACCGTGAAAAGCTTGATGCTTAAAACGTTGACGCTAGGCCAGTAAAGGAGGCGCACATGTCTATTGCTGTAAAAATGAATGACCCGAGCACGACGGGGGTTAATGCCGCCACGGGGAATAGCTCACTGACGGGCAGCAACGCTGCTGACCTGCAAAGCAGCTTTCTTACGCTGCTGGTTGCACAGCTGAAAAACCAGGATCCAACCAACCCGCTGCAAAACAACGAACTGACTACCCAGTTGGCGCAAATCAGTACCGTGAGCGGGATTGAGAAGCTGAACACTACGCTGGGATCGATCTCCGGGCAGATCGACAACAGTCAGTCACTGCAGGCCAGTACGCTGATTGGCCACGGTGTCATGATCCCGGGTACCACCATCCTGACCGGTAAAGGGACAGAAGAAGGTGCCAAAACCACGACAACACCATTTGGCGTTGAGCTGCAGCAACCGGCAGATAAGGTTACCGCAACCATTACCGATAAAGACGGCAAAGTGGTACGCACCATTGATATTGGTGGATTGAAAGCGGGCGTTCATACCTTTACCTGGGACGGCACCATGACCGATGGCACGGATGCACCAAGCGGTTCTTACAACGTGTCAATTGCTGCCAGTAATGGCGGAACGCAACTGGTGGCGCAGCCGCTTCAGTTTGCGCTGGTGCAGGGCGTTATTCGCAGTAACGGCGGTAATACGCTGGATCTGGGCACCTATGGAACCACCACCCTCGACGAAGTACGGCAGATAATTTAAGCCTTCACACTTATCAGGAGTAAGTCATGGCCTTTTCTCAAGCGGTCAGCGGTCTGAACGCTGCAGCGACCAACCTCGATGTCATTGGTAACAACATCGCCAACTCCGCTACCTACGGTTTTAAATCTGGCACGGCATCTTTTGCCGATATGTTTGCCGGTTCCAAAGTCGGTTTGGGCGTTAAAGTTGCGGGTATTACTCAGGACTTTACCGACGGTACTACCACCAACACCGGACGTGGTCTGGATGTTGCTATCAGCCAGAACGGTTTTTTCCGTATGGTAGACAGTAACGGTTCTGTTTTCTACAGCCGTAACGGTCAGTTCAAACTCGATGAAAACCGCAATATCGTTAACATGCAGGGGCTGCAGCTGACGGGCTATCCGGCTACCGGTACACCGCCAACAGTTCAGCAGGGTGCGAACCCGGCACCGATCACTATCCCGAATACGCTGATGGCGGCTAAATCCACCACCACTGCGTCAATGCAGGTCAACCTGAACTCCACTGACAAAGTGCCAACCAAGACCCCGTTTAACCCAAGCGATGCCGATTCCTACAATAAAAAAGGCAGCGTTACCGTTTTCGATAGCCAGGGTAACGCCCATGACATGAATATTTTTTATGTCAAAACAGGCCCTAACAAATGGGATGTCTACACCCAGGACGCCAGCGTTACGGGTTCAGTTGCCAGCAAGAATGCGGTGATGAACTTTAGTGCTAACGGTACGCTGACTTCTGTGAATAATTATGTTGCAGGGACGGTGCCAGTCGATCCAGCAGATCCGGATGGACCAAAAATCCCCGTTGAAGGTCCAGCTAATGCCCAACCGCAAATTCAGATCTCCACCGGTACGATCAATGGCGCAGTTCCTGCGAACTTCTCTCTGAGTTTCCTGAACTCCATGCAGCAGAACACCGGTGCCAACAACATCGTCGCCACGAATCAGAACGGCTACAAGCCGGGCGATCTGGTGAGCTACCAGATTAACAATGACGGTACGGTGGTCGGTAACTACTCCAACGAACAGCAACAGGTTCTGGGGCAGATCGTGCTGGCAAACTTTGCCAACAACGAAGGTCTGGCGTCTCAGGGCGACAACGTCTGGGCGGCCACACAGGCTTCCGGCGTGGCGCTGCTGGGTACCGCAGGCGAAGGTAACTTCGGCAAACTGACCAACGGTGCGCTGGAAGCGTCAAACGTGGATTTGAGTAAAGAACTGGTGAATATGATCGTTGCTCAGCGTAACTATCAGTCGAACGCGCAGACCATCAAAACCCAGGATCAGATCCTCAACACGCTGGTCAACCTGCGCTAAGCGCCTGACGGGATAGCTTAATGGATCACGCAATTTATACCGCTATGGGCGCGGCCAGTCAGACGCTGAATCAACAGGCGGTGACGGCCAGCAACCTGGCAAACGCTTCCACGCCAGGGTTTCGTGCACAGCTCAATGCGCTGCGCGCGGTTCCTGTAGAAGGATTGTCTTTACCGACGCGTACGCTGGTGGTGGCCTCCACGCCGGGGGCCGACATGACGCCGGGTCAGATGGACTATACCTCCCGCCCGCTGGATGTGGCGCTGCAACAGGATGGCTGGTTAGCTGTGCAGACCGCAGACGGTAGCGAAGGGTATACCCGTAACGGCGCTATTCAGGTAAGCCCTACGGGTGAACTGACTATTCAGGGGCATCCGGTAATTGGCGAAGCTGGACCGATAGCCGTACCGGAAGGTTCAGAAGTCACCATTGCGGCGGACGGGACAATTTCAGCACTTAACCCTGGCGATCCGGCTAATACGGTCGCGCCAGTAGGGCGGCTGAAGCTGGTGAAGGCAACAGGGCTTGAAGTGCAACGTGGTGATGACGGTATGTTCCGCCTGACCCAGGCCGCACAGGCTACCCGTGGTGCGACGTTACAGGCTGACCCCAGCATTCGCGTGATGTCGGGCGTGCTGGAAGGCAGTAACGTTAAACCGGTTGCTGCGATGAGTGACATGATCGCCAACGCCCGCCGCTTTGAAATGCAGATGAAAATTATCAGTAGCGTGGATGATAACGCGGGCCGCGCCAACCAACTGCTGTCGATGAGTTAATACAGGACATTTTATGATCAGTTCATTATGGATCGCCAAAACCGGCCTGGATGCGCAGCAAACCAACATGGATGTGATAGCCAACAACCTGGCAAACGTCAGCACCAACGGATTTAAGCGCCAACGTGCCGTATTTGAAGATCTGTTGTACCAGACGATTCGTCAGCCTGGTGCACAGTCTTCTGAGCAGACCACACTGCCGTCTGGTTTGCAGATTGGTACCGGCGTACGTCCGGTTGCGACCGAGCGTTTACACAGCCAGGGTAACCTGTCGCAGACCAACAACAGTAAAGATGTGGCGATTAAAGGCCAGGGCTTTTTCCAGGTCATGTTGCCCGATGGTACGTCCGCTTATACCCGCGACGGTTCTTTCCAGGTGGATCAGAACGGTCAGTTGGTGACGGCGGGTGGTTTTCAGGTTCAGCCTGCCATCACTATTCCGGCTAACTCGCTCAGTATCACCATTGGACGCGACGGTATTGTCAGCGTGACCCAACAGGGGCAGGCGGCGCCTGTTCAGGTCGGGCAGCTTAACCTGACAACCTTCATGAACGATACCGGTCTGGAAAGCATTGGTGAGAATCTGTACACCGAAACGCAGTCATCCGGTGCGCCGAATGAGAGCACGCCAGGGCTGAACGGCGCGGGTCTGCTGTATCAGGGCTATGTTGAAACCTCTAACGTCAACGTGGCGGAAGAGCTGGTAAACATGATCCAGGTTCAGCGCGCTTACGAAATCAACAGTAAAGCGGTATCGACCACCGATCAGATGCTGCAAAAACTGACGCAACTCTAAAGTGGAGCCCGGTGGGGTGAAAATCTCACCGGCACACTGATTTTGAAGATGACCGCAATGCGAAAATACGCGCTTCACCCATACCCAATTTTAGCCCTGCTGGTGGTTTCACTAACAGGATGTGCCTGGATCCCGGCCACGCCGCTCGTGCAGGGCGCAACGTCTGCCCAGCCCGTTCCAGGTCCAACGCCGGTGGCGAATGGCTCAATCTTCCAGTCGGCACAACCGATTAACTATGGTTATCAGCCACTCTTTGAAGACCGTCGTCCACGCAATATTGGCGATACGCTGACCATCGTATTGCAGGAAAACGTCAGCGCGAGCAAAAGCTCTTCGGCGAACGCCAGCCGCGACGGCAAGACAAACTTTGGCTTTGATACCGTACCGCGCTATCTGGAAGGATTGTTCGGTAACGAACGTGCCGACGTAGAAGCCTCCGGCGGTAACTCCTTTAACGGTAAAGGCGGCGCGAACGCCAGAAATACCTTCAGTGGTACGCTGACCGTAACGGTCGATCAGGTACTGGTGAATGGCAACTTACATGTCGTGGGTGAAAAACAGATCGCTATAAATCAGGGCACTGAATTCATCCGCTTCTCCGGGGTTGTAAACCCGCGCACCATCAGTGGCAGCAACTCCGTACCGTCAACCCAGGTTGCGGACGCGCGTATTGAGTACGTCGGTAACGGCTACATCAATGAAGCGCAGAATATGGGCTGGTTGCAGCGTTTCTTCCTTAACTTGTCGCCGATGTAAGCGAGGTACCCAGTGTTTAAATCTTTTGTTGGAATGGTACTGGTGCTGATAACCACCTTTGCGCATGCTGACCGTATTCGTGACCTGACCAGCGTTCAGGGCGTGCGGGAAAACTCGTTGATAGGTTATGGGCTGGTAGTCGGTCTGGATGGTACGGGTGACCAGACCACACAGACGCCGTTTACGACGCAAACGCTCAATAACATGCTTTCGCAGTTGGGGATAACCGTGCCAACTGGCACCAATATGCAGCTGAAAAACGTGGCGGCGGTGATGGTTACCGCGTCATTTCCTGCATTCGGTCGTCAGGGACAAACCATCGACGTAGTGGTCTCCTCTATGGGGAATGCCAAAAGCCTGCGCGGCGGTACGCTGCTGATGACCCCGTTAAAAGGGGTCGATAGTCAGGTATATGCGCTGGCTCAGGGGAATATTTTGGTGGGTGGTGCGGGCGCGGCTGCAGGTGGTAGTAGCGTACAGGTTAACCAGCTCAATGGTGGACGCATTACCAACGGTGCGATTATCGAACGTGAATTACCCAGCCAGTTCGGCGGTGGTAACACCATTAATCTGCAGCTCAATAATGAAGATTTCACGATGGCGCAGCAGATTACCGACACCATCAACCGCTCGCGTGGCTTTGGTAGCGCAACAGCGTTGGATGCCCGAACCATTCAGGTGCGTGTGCCAAGCGGCAACAGCTCGCAGGTGCGTTTCCTCGCTGATATCCAGAATATTGAGGTGAACGTCACGCCGCAGGATGCGAAAGTGATTATCAACTCGCGCACCGGATCTGTTGTCATGAACCGCGAAGTGACGCTGGATAGCTGTGCCGTGGCACAAGGCAACTTGTCGATTACGGTGAACCGCCAGGCGAACGTCAGCCAACCGGACACACCGTTTGGCGGTGGACAAACCGTGGTGACGCCACAAACCCAGATTGACCTGCGCCAAAGCGGTGGTTCACTGCAAAGCGTGCGTTCCAGCGCCAACCTGAACAATGTGGTGCGTGCGCTGAATGCGCTGGGGGCAACGCCGATGGATCTGATGTCCATTCTGCAATCGATGCAGAGCGCGGGTTGCTTACGCGCCAAACTGGAAATCATCTAATGATTGGTGACAGCAAACTGCTGACCAGCGCTGCCTGGGATGCGCAATCACTGAACGAACTTAAAGCGAAAGCGGGTCAGGACCCGGCGGCGAATATCCGTCCGGTCGCCCGTCAGGTTGAAGGGATGTTCGTGCAGATGATGCTGAAAAGCATGCGTGAAGCGCTGCCGAAAGATGGCGTCTTTAGTAGCGATTCAACGCGCTTGTATACCAGTATGTATGACCAACAAATTGCGCAGCAAATGACCGCAGGCAAAGGTCTGGGGCTGGCTGAAATGATGGTCAAGCAGATGACTGAAGGGCAAGCGCAACCTGCGGATGACGCGCCGCAGGTGCCGATGAAGTTTTCACTGGAAACGGTGACCAGCTATCAAAATCAGGCACTAACGCAACTGGTCCGCAAAGCCATCCCTCGGGCGACAGAAAGCAATGATGAGCCACTGTCAGGTGACAGCAAAGATTTCCTCGCCCAGCTATCGCTGCCGGCTAAGCTGGCCAGCCAGCAAAGCGGGGTCCCGCATCATCTTATTCTGGCACAGGCGGCGCTGGAATCCGGATGGGGGCAGCGACAAATTCGCCGTGAGAACGGTGAGCCGAGCTTTAACATTTTTGGCGTGAAGGCTTCGGGAAGCTGGAAAGGTCCAACCACTGAAATCACCACGACTGAATATGAGAACGGTGAGGCGAAAAAGGTGAAAGCCAGATTCCGCGTCTATAGCTCTTACCTTGAGGCGTTGTCGGATTATGTCGGTCTGATATCACGTAACCCGCGCTATGCGGCAGTGACCGCTGCCGCGACCGCCGAGCAAGGGGCGCAGGCATTGCAAAATGCGGGTTACGCCACGGACCCTAACTATGCGCGAAAATTAACCAGCATGATCCAGCAGTTGAAATCGATGAGTGAAAAAGTGAGCAAAACCTACAGCACGAACATCGATAATCTCTTTTAAATAGCTCAAGTCTACCGACCTGCTGCCGATAATAACGAGTATTGAAGGATTACAAGGAACCTCCATGTCCAGCTTGATTAATAACGCGATGAGTGGACTCAGCGCAGCGCAGGCCGCGTTGAATACTGCCAGTAACAACATCTCCAGCTATAACGTTGCCGGATATACCCGACAGACGACAATTATGGCGCAAGCGAACAGCACGCTGGGTGCGGGGGGCTGGGTAGGCAATGGTGTCTATGTTTCTGGTGTACAACGTGAATATGACTCCTTTATCACTAACCAGTTGCGAGCAGCGCAGAACCAGAGCAGCGGTCTGACGACACGATATGAGCAAATGTCAAAAATCGACAATCTGCTCTCCAGCAAAACCAGTTCTATTTCGACCTCCATGCAGGACTTTTTTACCAGCCTGCAAACGCTGGTCAGCAACGCCGAAGATCCGGCGGCACGCCAGGCGCTAATCGGTAAAGCTGATGGGTTGGTAAATCAGTTTAAAACGACCGACCAGTATCTTCGCGATCAGGATAAGCAGGTCAATACCGCGATTAAAGCCAGCGTTGATCAGATCAACAACTATTCGAAACAAATTGCCAGCCTCAACGACCAGATTTCTCGTATGACAGGCGTCGGCGCAGGTGCGTCTCCTAACGACCTGCTTGACCAGCGCGATCAACTGGTCAGTGAATTGAATCAGATTGTCGGTGTTGAAGTCAGCGTTCAGGATGGTGGCACTTACAACCTGACCATGGCGAACGGTTATTCGCTGGTACAGGGTAGCAATGCACGCCAACTGGCGGCAGTGCCTTCCAGCGATGATCCTAATCGTACAACTGTGGCCTACGTTGATGGCGTTGCCGGAGCTGTTGAAATTCCGGAGAAACTGCTGAATACCGGTTCACTGGGCGGACTGCTCACCTTCCGTTCTCAGGAGCTGGATCAGACGCGTAATACCCTCGGTCAACTGGCGCTTGCATTTGCCGATGCGTTTAACACCCAGCATAAAGAAGGTTTTGATGCCAACGGCGATCAGGGTAAGGATTTCTTTGCTATCGGCAGCCCGGAAGTCTTCAACAACGCGAAAAATACGGGTACAGGATCGTTAAGCGCTAAGATCACTGACAGCTCCGCCGTGCAGGCGACAGATTATAAAATCGTTTTTGATGGGAAGGACTGGCAGGTTACTCGCCTGGCGGATAATACCAGTTTCAAAGCCACCGTTACCGGTGGAAAAATGTCCTTTGACGGGATGGAAATCACCGTTAATGCTGGCGCGAAAGCTAATGACAGTTTTACTGTAAAACCCGTGAGTAACGCTATCGTTGATATGAAAGTTATGGTGACCGATGAGTCGAAAATCGCCATGGCTCAAGTGTCTAAAAATGATACGGACCCCACCATCGATAAAGGCAAGAGCGACAACCGTAACGGTCAGAAACTGTTAGATCTGCAAACCAAAGCGACTGTCGGCAATAAGACCTTCAACGATGCATATGCCACGCTGGTAAGCGATGTTGGGAACAAAACCGCTACGCTGAAAACCAGCGCCACCACCCAGAACAACGTGGTGACACAGCTTTACCGGCAGCAACAGTCTATTTCCGGCGTTAACCTCGACGAAGAGTACGGTAATTTACAGCGTTTTCAGCAGTATTACCTGGCTAACGCTCAAGTGCTGCAGACCGCGAATGCGTTGTTTGATGCACTGATTAATATCCGCTAAGGGAGAGGGACACAATGCGTATCAGCACCCAGATGATGTACCAGCAGAATATGCGTGGCATCACTAACTCTCAGGCTGAATGGATGAAGTTTGGTGAGCAGATGTCAACGGGCAAACGCGTGATCAACCCATCAGACGATCCGATTGCCGCCTCGCAGGCCGTGGTACTTTCTCAGGCTCAGGCGCAGAACAGCCAATATACGCTGGCACGCTCATTCGCGACGCAAAAGGTGTCGCTGGAAGAGAATGTTCTGAGCCAGGTGACGACGGCAATTCAGGCTGCACAGGAAAAAATCGTTTATGCCGGGAACGGAACGTTAAGTGATGACGACCGTGCATCGCTGGCCACCGACCTACAGGGGATCCGCGATCAGCTGATGAACCTGGCAAACAGTACCGACGGTAATGGTCGCTATATTTTCGGTGGATATAAAACAGAATCCGCACCGTTTGCCCAGGCAGATGGCGCTTACAGCGGCGGTACAACAAACGTTACCCAACAGGTCGATGCCTCCCGAACCATGGTGATTGGTCATACTGGCGATAAAGTATTCGCCAACCTGACCAGCAACGCTGTACCGGAACCTGGTGGCGGCACTCAGGAAAAGAACCTGTTTAAAATGCTGGATACCGCTATTGATGCGCTCAAAACCCCTATTGCGGGTGATGACGTTGCAAAAGCTACCGCCGCTGCTGCCATTGATAAAACCAACCGTGGTTTAAAGAATTCACTCAATAATGTTTTGAGCGTCCGTGCAGAATTAGGTACGCAGCTGAGTGAACTAAGCTCGCTGGATTCACTGGGCGCCGATCGTGCATTAGGCCAAACTCAGCAGATGAGTAATCTGGTGGATGTTGACTGGAACGCCGCGATCTCGTCTTATGTCATGCAGCAGGCTGCGCTACAGGCATCCTATAAAGCGTTCACCGATATGCAGGGAATGTCGTTGTTCCAGCTCAATCGTTAACGCCTCGTTTTGAAACATATCTTGAAACTGGGTATGTTTGTCTGCCCGCTCCTTTAACACCCCGGAGCGGGCATTTTTTTAGGCAACCGACGTCTTACTAAGCGACGGGTTCCCCGTCAGTCTTATGACCAACGCAATTGCACTGCTGAAGGTAGCCAACACAACGACACCTTCCCAATTTGCCAGGGCGTAGACCTGACTTCCGAGAACTGAACCCAGCGCCATACCGATAAACACCATCGTAAACAGCAGAGCGTTCAGTCGTCCTCGTGCCAGAGGCTCCAGGCTATAGACCAGATTCTGGTGGGCAACCAGGCTGGATTGCAATCCGAGATCAAAACCTACAGCCGAAAGGGCGATGAGCAGCCACTGCCCCTGAACGGGCAGGGCGGGTAACAAAAACATCAGTGCGAAAGATACCGTTACCAGCAAAGCACCCATTTTCGTCACTTTTGCCGCACCCACTTTATCGGCAAGATGGCCCGCCATCGGTGCGGCAAGCGCTCCGGCTGCTCCCGCGATACCAAAAGCACCCGCTATAGCGCTACCCATGTGGTAATGCTCAGATAACATCACCGCCAGCGTAGACCAGAAGGCGCTAAAAGCAATGGACAGAAAGCCTTGTGCCAGTGCTGCGCGGCGCAAGGTGGAATATCGTTGCCAAAGTTGCGCCATTGAGAGCATTAATGATGGATAGCTCAACGTGGAATGGACCGTAAAGCGAGGCAGTACTTTCCACATAATCGCGGTAATTACGGCAATGCTGACGGCAGCGAGTTGGTACATCTCGCGCCAGCCAAACGCTTCGCCCACAAGTCCACTGACGGTACGTGAGAGTAAAATCCCCAACAGAAGGCCCGTCATCACGGTGCCCACCGTTTTTCCCTGCTTGCCTTCGGGCGCCAGTATTGCCGCCGCAGGCACAATATCTTGTGCCATGGTTGCCGCCATTCCCATCAGCAGGCTCACCAGTAATAGCGAATGCAACTGACCGGTAAAGCTACAGGCCAGCAGCAGCGCGGCAAGAGAGATGCTTTTCAGCAGGATTAATGTCCGGCGGTCATAACGATCGCCTAATGGCAATAAAAACAATATACCTAACGCATATCCCGCCTGGGTCAGCGTCGGGACCAACCCCATACCGGTGAGACTTAAGGCCAGATCCTGACCCATTAAAGGCAGAAGAGGCTGGGCGTAGTAGATAGCGGCCACGCTGAATCCGGCGCCCATTGCCAGAACAAAAATGACCCAACGGGAAAGTGCGGTATGTGTGTTCACAAATGATTCCTCAATCACAGGATGTGCGGTTATTTTTAACCTTCAGCGAGTGGCGCGGTAGCGAGCGCAGTGGTAAAACAGTTATACGTCAGACGTATGATGAAACTGAAAATGATAAAAAATGAGCGTATAGACAGGGTGGAGCTGATGCGTACGTTTGTACGTATTGTCGAAGCAGGATCGCTTTCGGCAGCGGCAAAACAGATAGGGACGACGCAGGCGACCGTTAGCAGACGGCTGCAATCGCTGGAAACGCTGCTGGGTGTGAAACTGCTTATGCGTACCACGCATGCGATGAAATTGACCGACGATGGTGAAAGAGGCTATCAGCATGCTAAGAAGATTATTGATGCCTGGCTGGCGCTGGAAGATGGACTTAATGTCACAGAAGATGAACCGGTGGGGACGTTGCGAGTCCGCGCACCGCATGCGTTCGGGCAACAACAACTACTTGAGCCGCTTTTGCAGTTTCTTTCGCGCTATCCCCAGTTGGCAGTCGAGTGGATGCTCAACGATAAAACCGTTGATTTTCTGAGCGATAATATTGACTGCGCGATCAGGGTTGGTGCTGAGGTGGATCCGGCCACGGTTTCCGTTTTACTGGCTGAAGTTCCCCGTAGTATGGTAGCGAGTCCAGGACTGCTGGAGCAATATGGCGAGCTTTCTCATCCTGAGCAGTTATCAGCGCTGCCCTGGATTGCCGTGAACACGTTTTTTCAGCATAGCGTTTCGTTGTTGCACCAATTGCGTAATGAGCCAGTCACGTTGAATATTTCACCCAGATTAAGTACCGACAGTATTTATGTCGCCAGAAATGCCGCGCTGGCGGGGTTGGGAGTGACTATTATTTCAAGCTGGATGGTGGCGGAGGATATTGCCAATGGACGTCTGGTTGCGTTGCTACCTGAGTGGCATGCGGCGCCGTTGCCTGTTCATTTGGTTTATCCATGGGCGCGTTACTATCCGACCCGCTTACGCAAGTTTCTGGCCCTAATGAAGGATGTTATGCCGCAGCTGACGGGGATGAAAGGCGTAGATCAGATATAAAAAAAGCCGACCCGAAGGCCGGCTTTGATATTGATTATGGCTTACTCAACAGGCTGTGGACGTGTTGCTGGCGCAGTCGCTTGATGCGTTGCGCTGTGTCCACCTGCGGCACCTTTGCCTTCAAAGGCGAATGCCGGACGCTGCCAGTCGCTGTGACGCGGCGCTTCTGGCACATATTCCGGTGCAGGAGCGCGGGTCATTGGCGCGGTTGCATGGCTGTGCAGGTGTTCAGCATCAGCGCTTGCTGCGACAACTTCAGCCTTAACGACTTCAGTTTCGACGACAGGCGCGGCAACAACGTCTCTCGGCGCTGCAACCTCTTCAACAACTGGCGCTGTTTCCACAACTTCAGCAATCTCTTCAACCACTTCTGGCTGGGGAATAACAACCTCTGCAGGCTCTTCAGCAACCGGTGCAGTCACAACGTCAGCCACAGGTTCGGCTTCAGCGGCGATTTCTTCTGCTACGGGCGCATCAGATGCAGCGATAATTTGCGGTTGTTCCTCGACAGGGGTCGCAATCACTTCCGGATGCGTGGTTTCAACCTGTGTGGTTTCAACAACGGCGGCCTGAGGCTCAGCTACGACAACCTCTGGTCGCACGGCTTCAACCGGCGCAGGGGCATCCACAATGTGTTCAACGGCAGCGGCAGCAACCTGAGGCTCTACGGCGACAGGTGCAGCTTGCTGCTGGACCATTTCCTGTTCGCGCTGTTCTTCAACCTGCTGATCCTGAGGACGTGCAACAGGGTAGCGGATCCAAACTTTACCGGACGCTAATTCTGGAGATGCGCAGGCGACCGTTAACGGCATCGGCGACTGAACCGGATAACGCTCGTCACGGTAACGACGACGACGCTGTCCACTGACGCGCAGATGGCGAGGAGAGCGGCGAGAACGACGCGGCATACCGTTGGAGTCACGAGCTTCGCTGTTGTCTTCCTGCTCAGTCGCAACGACGGCTGGCAGATCAACTTTCGCCAGTTCGGTGCGCTGTGCTGGTACCGGCTGTTCTGTTGGTTGAGCGACAGCAGTTTCAGCGACTACTGCGGCAGCTGCCACTTCGGCTTCAACCGCCGGGCTGTCAGTGAAACGAACTTTCTGAGTCAACTGACGCTGTTTGCGGCGGGTTTGAGGCTGACGTACGCGCTCTTCCTGCTCGGTATCTTGCACAGGTTGTTCAGCCTGGTTCAGCTCTTTAACTTCCTGCTGAGCCTGACGCTTGTCATCGTTACGACGGCGGTTGCGTTCGCGACGCGGCGCCTGCTGTTCATCACCGGATTTCGCTTTGTCTGCAACATCAGTGGTTTGCTGGCGGTTATCGCGAGCTTCCGCATTTTGCTGCTGGGACTGACGACGGTTACGGCGGTTATCTTCACGGTTTTCGCCGTTTTCTGAACGTTCGCTACGGTTGTCACGGTCACCGCGATTATCACGACGATCGTTACGGTCGCGACGATTGTTCTGACGCGGTTTACGACGATCCTGCTGGCGTTCGGTTTTCTCTTCAGCTTTCGGCGCAGGTTGTTCAACCGGTTTCACTTCTTCGCTACCACCGAAGATGGACTTCAGGGCGCCAAAGAAACGGCTAATCAAACCGGGCTGTGCGGCAACGGCTGCGGTTGCTGCAGCAGCTTTAGGCGCGGCGGCTTTCGCGGCAGGTTCCTGCAGAGCAGGGGCTGGCGGAACGTCTGGCATGGCGAAGGTGGCCAGTGCCGGTTGCTCAGGCTGTTTACGCTCGACGTACTCTTCTTCCGTCGGCAATGCCATTGCCTCTTCATGCAGTTTCGGCAGCAGATAGCTCAGGGTCGGTGTTTCTTCCCCTTTACGTACGCGCAGCACAGAATAGTGCGGGGTTTCCATCTGATCGTTTGGCACGATCACACAGCGCACGCCATTCTGACGCGTTTCGATAGCATTTACCGCGGTACGTTTTTCGTTGAGCAGGTAAGAGGCGATCGGCACAGGAACAATAGCGTGAACTTCTTGCGTATTTTCTTTCAGTGCTTCTTCTTCGATCAGACGCAGAATAGACAGCGACAGTGATTCGTTATCACGTACGGTACCGGTGCCGGAACAACGCGGGCACACGTGATGGCTGGATTCACCCAGAGACGGGCTCAGACGCTGACGAGACATCTCCAGCAGACCGAAGCGAGAAATATGACTGATCTGAATACGCGCTCTGTCCTGGCGTACGGCCTCGCGCAGACGGTTTTCAACCGCGCGCTGGTGGCGAACCGGCGTCATATCAATGAAGTCGATTACAATCAGACCGCCGAGGTCGCGCAGACGCAGCTGACGGGCAATTTCATCGGCTGCTTCAAGGTTAGTGTTGAACGCTGTTTCTTCGATGTCGCCGCCGCGAGTTGCGCGTGCGGAGTTGATATCGATAGCGGTCAGTGCCTCTGTGCTGTCAATAACGATTGAGCCGCCGGACGGCAGACGTACTTCGCGCTGGAACGCGGATTCAATCTGAGACTCGATCTGATAGTGGCTGAACAGCGGGATTTCACCGGTGTACAGTTTGATTTTGCTGCTGAAATCCGGACGACCCAGTGCGGCGATGTGCTGACGCGCCATCTCCATCACTTTCGGGTTATCGATAAGGATTTCGCCGATGTCCTGACGTAAGTAGTCACGGAAAGCGCGAACGATAACGTTGCTTTCCTGGTGGATCAGGAATGGAGCAGGGCGGCTGTCAGCGGCTTTTTGAATCGCTTCCCAGTGCTTCAGGCGGAAGCTCAGGTCCCACTGCAGTGCTTCGGCGGATTTGCCGACCCCTGCGGTACGCACGATAAGCCCCATGCCATCAGGCAGTTCCAGGCTTGCCAGCGCTTCTTTTAATTCGGTACGGTCGTCGCCTTCAATGCGACGGGAGATACCGCCCGCGCGTGGGTTGTTCGGCATCAGAACCAGATAACTACCCGCCAGGCTGATAAAGGTAGTCAGCGCAGCGCCTTTATTGCCGCGTTCTTCTTTATCGATCTGAACGATGACTTCCTGACCTTCGCGCAACACGTCTTTAATGTTGGGACGACCATGGGAGTTGTAGTTAGCGGGGAAGTATTCGCGGGCAATTTCTTTTAACGGGAGGAAACCGTGACGTTCAGCGCCGTAATCAACAAAAGCAGCTTCCAGACTCGGTTCAATACGGGTAATTTTGCCTTTATAGATGTTGGCTTTTTTCTGTTCGTGTCCAGGACTTTCGATATCCAGATCGTACAGACGTTGCCCATCTACAAGGGCGACACGCAACTCTTCCTGCTGAGTTGCGTTAATTAACATTCTTTTCATCGTAACTTACTCATTATTCTTACATTGACGACTAAGCTGCGGGCAGAGTAATGCCTTTCCGGGTGTGAACCGATGGCCTCGTGTCTATTCGCGTCGCCAACCTCACGGTTATCGTCAGCTCAAAGAGGCGCAGAGTGTCGGTTGCCTGCATTTCATACGGAAACACAGCGCAATTATCAGGGGAACAGTCTGGGTGTTACTCTCCAGAAAAGCTTCCATATTACCGGTAAGGACTGCAACCCGCAGCCCGCTAACTGCCTGAAAGATCAATACGTCTTACGCCATTGCTGCGTTGATGATCGGTCGGGCAAAATTGGGTCATTCCGGAAAAGTTCTTGTTTTAACAAGATTCAACACGGAAACAACCTCATTATTCCACTGCTAACCTTGTTATAGCAAGATGACTTTTGCCATTTATCACCCGGTTACTCACAGTTTTTTCACTTCCGCGTAGTGATTGCTTTAATAACCACCAAATCGGCTATGTCAAACTTAAGTAATAAGGTATAGCAGTTAATATAAGCATAGAAAAATGTGTGGCGCGAATCTTGATGGCTATTTAAAATCGGCCCCCATGAAAACAGAGACTCCAGCCGTAAAAACAGTTGCCATTACTGCAGACGAAGCAGGGCAACGCATCGACAACTTTTTGCGCACCCAGCTTAAGGGCGTGCCAAAAAGTATGATTTATCGCATTTTGCGTAAAGGCGAAGTGCGGGTGAACAAAAAACGCATTAAACCCGAGTACAAACTCGAAGACGGGGATATTGTGCGTATTCCACCTGTGCGTGTCGCTGAACGTGAAGAAGAGGCCATTTCGCCAAACCTGCAGAAGGTCGCGGCGCTGACCGACGTCATTTTATATGAAGATGACCACATTCTGGTGCTTAACAAACCTTCAGGTACGGCCGTACATGGCGGAAGCGGGTTAAGCTTTGGCGTCATTGAAGGATTACGTGCGTTGCGACCGGAAGCGCGTTTCCTTGAACTGGTGCATCGCCTCGACCGGGATACCTCCGGCGTTTTGCTGGTGGCTAAAAAACGCTCAGCCTTGCGTTCATTGCATGAACAACTGCGTGAAAAAGGCATGCAGAAAGACTATCTCGCGCTGGTTCGAGGCCAATGGCAGTCGCATGTCAAAACCGTGCAGGCGCCGCTGTTAAAGAACATTCTGCAAAGCGGCGAGCGTATCGTGCGGGTGAACCAGGAAGGCAAACCGTCAGAAACACGTTTTAAAGTGGAAGAGCGCTATGCGTTTGCTACGCTTGTGCGCTGTAGCCCGGTGACCGGACGTACGCACCAGATTCGTGTGCATACCCAGTATGCCGGTCATCCAATTGCTTTTGACGATCGCTACGGTGACCGTGAGTTCGATAAGCAACTGGCGGATACGGGGTTGAATCGGCTTTTCCTGCACGCCGCAGCGTTGAAATTTACCCATCCGGGAACGGGGGAAGTGATGCGTATTGAAGCGCCGATGGATAAGCAATTGAAGCGCTGCCTCGAGGTTTTACGCAGTAAAGCCTGATGCGCGTTGCTTATCAGGCCTACAATCGTGTGATGCACAGTAGGCCTGATAAGACGCATCGCGTCGCCATCAGGCAGATCAATCAGGCATTCAACGGGTTCATCTCTTCCCGCCGCAGCATTTGACACAACGCGATAAGCGGCAAACCGATCAAGGTATTTGGGTCACGACCCTCCAGGCGTTCAAAGAGTGCAATACCTAACCCTTCACTTTTGAAACTACCTGCACAATGGAGCGGACGCTCTTTGCGCAGATAATCATCAATTTCCGCCTCGCTTAAATGACGGAAATGGACGTCAAAAGGTTCTACTTCAGTTTGTAAATGTCCGGTCGCAGAATTATACAGCGCCAGTCCAGTGTAAAACGTCACAATATTGCCACGGGCTTTGAGTAATTGTTGGCGCGCATTTTCTTCAGTTAATGGTTTGCCGGTTATTTCACCATCAAGAACACAAATTTGATCGGAGCCAATAATCAGATGCGATGGGTAACGGTGGGCGAGAGATTGCGCTTTTTTCTGCGCCAGTCGCAAGACTAAATGGCGTGGTGCTTCGCCGGGCAACGGCGTTTCATCAACCTCTGGCGCAGCGCATTCAAACGGGATTGCCAGTTTTTCGAGTAAAGCGCGACGCCAGGGGGAGGTAGAAGCAAGAATAAGTTGAGGCATATTTTTTCCCTCGCATATAGCGTATTGATGAGAGCCATTTTAAACTATGGACTTCGACCTACAAGCTGGCTGTAGTGGCTTGTCTTGAGCGATTTTAAGTCGATGACCCGCAATGTGTGCGAATTATTGGCAAAAGGCAACCACAGGCTGCCTTTTTCTTTGACTATATGACGTTACAAAGTTAATATGCGCGCCCTATGCAAAAGGTAAAATTACCCCTGACTCTTGATCCGGTTCGTACGGCTCAAAAACGCCTCGATTATGAAGGTATCTATACTTCTGATCTGGTTGAGCGCGTCGCCGATTCTGTAGTCAGTGTGGACAGTGATGTGGAATGCTCCATGTCGTTCGCTATCGATAACCAGCGTCTCGCCGTTATAACCGGTGATGCGAAGGTATCGGTTACGCTCGAATGCCAGCGTTGCGGGAAACCGTTCCCACTTCATGTTCACACAACATATTGTTTTAGTCCTGTCCGTTCTGACGAGCAGGCTGAAGCACTCCCGGAAGCGTATGAGCCGATTGAGGTTAACGAATTCGGTGAAATCGATCTGCTTGCAATGGTTGAAGATGAGATTATCCTCTCCTTGCCGGTAGTTCCGGTGCATGATTCTGAACACTGTGAAGTGTCCGAGGCGGACATGGTCTTTGGCGAATTGCCTGATGAAGCGCAAAAACCAAACCCATTTGCCGTATTAGCCAGCTTAAAGCGTAAGTAATTGAGGAGTAAGGTCCATGGCCGTACAACAGAATAAACCAACCCGTTCCAAACGTGGCATGCGTCGTTCTCATGACGCTCTGACCGCAGTCACCAGCCTGTCTGTAGACAAAACTTCTGGTGAACAACACCTGCGTCACCACATCACTGCCGACGGTTTCTACCGTGGCCGTAAGGTAATCGCTAAGTAATCACGCATGACTCAATGGTTTTCCCACTTCTGGTGAGAAAGACAAAGAGTGAACGCGTGATGAAGCTTAGTGAGGCTTTCCCCGGGTAACTGGGGAAACACCTAACCGGGCAGCGACGATACCTTGACACGTCTAACCTTGGCGTTAGATGTCATGGGGGGAGATTTTGGCCCTACCGTGACAGTGCCTGCAGCATTGCAGGCACTGAATTCTAATTCGCAACTCACACTTCTTTTAGTCGGGGATCCCGATACAATCACGCCATTACTTGCCAAAGCTGACTTCGAACAACGTTCGCGTCTGCAGATTATCCCTGCTCAGTCAGTTATTGCCAGTGATGCCCGGCCCTCGCAAGCTATTCGCGCCAGTCGTGGAAGCTCAATGCGTGTTGCCCTGGAGCTCGTGAAAGAAGGTCAGGCACAAGCTTGTGTCAGCGCCGGTAATACGGGCGCACTCATGGGACTTGCGAAGTTATTGCTCAAACCTCTTGAGGGGATTGAGCGTCCTGCGTTGGTGACGGTGTTACCCCATCAGCAAAAGGGCAAAACGGTGGTTCTGGATTTGGGCGCCAACGTAGATTGTGATAGCACGATGTTGGTGCAATTTGCCGTCATGGGTTCCGTGCTGGCAGAAGAGGTTGTTGGCATTGCCAATCCTCGCGTAGCGTTACTCAACATCGGCGAAGAAGAAACGAAAGGTCTCGACAGTATTCGAGATGCTTCAGCTGTGCTAAAAACAATCCCTTCCATTAATTATATCGGCTATCTTGAAGCCAATGAGTTACTGACTGGCAAAACCGATGTGTTGGTCTGTGACGGTTTTACAGGTAATGTCACATTAAAGACGATGGAAGGTGTTGTCAGAATGTTCCTTTCACTGCTGAAATCTCAGGGTGAGGGCAAAAAACGGTCGTGGTGGCTTCTGTTATTAAAACGTTGGTTACAAAAAAGCCTGACAAGGCGATTTAGTCACCTCAACCCCGACCAGTATAATGGCGCCTGTCTGTTAGGATTGCGCGGCACGGTGATTAAGAGTCATGGTGCGGCCAATCAGCGAGCATTTGAAGTCGCGATTGAACAGGCAGTGCAGGCGGTGCAGCGACAAGTTCCTCAGCGAATTGCCGCTCGCCTGGAATCTGTATACCCAGCTGGATTCGAACTGCTGGACGGTGGCGAAAGCGCAAAATCACGAGCACACAGATAACGGTGCGTTTGTGAATGTGGCCAACGTATCAGCGATTTGCTCGTAGCGGTATATAACCAAAAAGTGACTGAGCGTACATGTATACGAAGATTATTGGTACTGGCAGCTATCTGCCTGAACAAGTGCGTACTAACGCCGATTTGGAAAAAATGGTTGAGACATCTGATGAGTGGATCGTCACTCGTACAGGTATCCGTGAACGCCATATTGCAGCGCCAAATGAAACAGTTGCGACGATGGGCTTTGTCGCCGCAAACCGTGCGATTGAAATGGCGGGCATCGACAAAGAACAAATTGGTCTGATTGTGGTTGCTACCACATCATCCACTCACGCATTTCCAAGCGCGGCGTGCCAGATCCAAAGTATGCTGGGGATCAAAGGCTGTCCGGCGTTTGACGTTGCAGCCGCTTGTGCTGGCTTCACTTACGCCCTGAGCGTTGCCGACCAGTACGTTAAATCTGGCGCAGTTAAGCATGCTCTGGTCGTTGGCTCCGATGTCCTGGCCCGTACCTGCGATCCAACCGATCGCGGAACGATCATCATTTTCGGTGATGGGGCTGGTGCGGTTGTACTGAGCGCATCAGAAGAGCCAGGCATTCTCTCCACGCATCTGCACGCTGACGGTCGCTACGGCGAACTGTTGACGCTGCCTAACGCCGATCGCGTGAACCCGGAAAACCCGATCCACCTGACGATGGCGGGTAACGAAGTATTTAAAGTCGCGGTGACCGAGCTTGCGCACATCGTTGATGAAACGCTGGAAGCCAATAATCTCGACCGTTCTGCGCTGGACTGGCTGGTGCCGCATCAGGCTAACCTGCGCATTATCAGCGCGACAGCTAAAAAGCTGGGTATGTCGATGGATAATGTTGTCGTGACGCTCGACAGACATGGTAATACCTCTGCTGCCTCCGTACCGTGCGCGCTGGACGAAGCCGTCCGCGACGGGCGTATTAAAGCTGGGCAGTTGATATTGCTTGAAGCCTTCGGGGGTGGATTCACCTGGGGCTCCGCGCTGGTTCGTTTCTAGTATAAGGATTTAAACATGACGCAATTTGCATTTGTGTTTCCGGGGCAGGGTTCCCAGACCGTTGGGATGTTGTCTGAAATGGCAGCAACCTACCCAATTGTTGAAGAAACATTTGCTGAAGCATCAGCTGCACTGGGCTATGATCTGTGGGCGTTGACTCAGCAAGGTCCGGCTGAAGAACTGAATAAAACCTGGCAGACGCAGCCCGCGCTGTTGACCGCATCCGTTGCGCTTTATCGCGTATGGCAGCAGCAGGGGGGTAAAACACCTGCGCTGATGGCGGGTCACAGCCTGGGCGAATATTCTGCGCTGGTATGTGCGGGTGTTATCGGTTTTGCCGATGCCGTACGTCTGGTTGAACTGCGTGGCAAATTCATGCAGGAAGCGGTTCCGGAAGGCACTGGCGGCATGTCTGCTATTATCGGTCTGGACGATGCCGCTATCGCTAAAGCGTGCGAAGAGTCTGCCGAAGGCCAGGTGGTTTCACCGGTAAACTTTAACTCACCGGGTCAGGTGGTTATTGCCGGGCATAAAGAAGCCGTAGAACGTGCTGGTGTTGCCTGTAAAGCCGCGGGCGCTAAGCGTGCGCTGCCGCTGCCGGTCAGCGTTCCTTCTCACTGCGCGCTGATGAAGCCAGCTGCTGAGAAACTGGCCGTTGAGCTGCAGAAAATCACCTTTAACGCACCGACTGTTCCGGTTGTGAACAACGTTGATGTGAAGTGTGAAACTACGGCAGACGCAATTCGCGATGCGCTGGTTCGTCAGCTGTATAGCCCGGTTCAGTGGACTAAAACCGTTGAATTTATGGCATCCCAGGGCGTAGAGCACCTGTATGAAGTCGGTCCGGGTAAAGTTCTGACCGGTCTGACGAAACGTATTGTTGATACCCTGACTGCTTCGGCACTGAATGAGCCGGCGGCACTGTCTGCGGCGCTAGAGCAATAAAAGAGGAAGACCATGAGTTTTGAAGGAAAAATCGCGCTGGTTACCGGTGCAAGCCGTGGCATTGGCCGCGCAATTGCTGAGACACTCGTTGCCCGTGGCGCGAAAGTTATCGGTACTGCTACCAGCGAAAGCGGCGCGCAGGCCATTAGCGATTACTTAGGTGCAAATGGTAAAGGTCTGATGTTGAATGTGACCGATCCGGCATCTATCGAATCTGTTCTGGAAAATATTCGCGCAGAATTTGGTGAAGTCGATATCCTGGTCAATAATGCCGGGATTACTCGTGATAACCTGTTAATGCGCATGAAAGATGACGAGTGGAACGATATCATCGAAACCAACCTGTCATCTGTTTTCCGTCTGTCAAAAGCGGTAATGCGAGCTATGATGAAAAAGCGTCATGGGCGTATTATCACTATCGGTTCTGTGGTTGGTACCATGGGAAATGCGGGTCAGGCTAACTACGCTGCGGCGAAAGCGGGTCTGATCGGCTTCAGTAAATCACTGGCGCGCGAAGTTGCGTCTCGTGGCATTACTGTAAACGTTGTTGCTCCGGGCTTTATTGAAACGGACATGACGCGTGCGCTGTCTGATGATCAGCGTGCGGGTATTCTGGCGCAGGTTCCTGCGGGTCGCCTCGGCGGCGCTCAGGAAATCGCCAGTGCGGTTGCATTTTTAGCTTCTGACGAAGCAAGTTACATCACAGGTGAGACTTTGCACGTCAACGGCGGGATGTACATGGTTTAACCACGATGAAAAATATTTGCGTTATTGTAGGTCTTGGCCTCAAAATAACGTAAAATCGTGGTAAGACCTGCCGGGATTTAGTTGCAAATTTTTCAACATTTTATACACTACGAAAACCATCGCGAAAGCGAGTTTTGATAGGAAATTTAAGAGTATGAGCACTATCGAAGAACGCGTTAAGAAAATTATCGGCGAACAGCTGGGCGTTAAGCAGGAAGAAGTAACCAACAATGCTTCCTTCGTTGAAGACCTGGGCGCAGATTCTCTTGACACCGTTGAGCTGGTAATGGCTCTGGAAGAAGAGTTTGATACTGAGATTCCGGACGAAGAAGCTGAGAAAATCACTACCGTTCAGGCTGCCATTGATTACATCAACGGCCACCAGGCGTAAGTGAACATCTCCAGGCGGTCATTCGACCGCCTGAGTTTTATCTTTTTATCCCACTTGAATTATTTTCCCTCCCTGGAGGACAACCGTGTCTAAGCGTCGTGTAGTTGTGACCGGACTGGGCATGTTGTCTCCTGTCGGCAATACCGTAGAGTCTACCTGGAAAGCTCTCCTTGCCGGTCAGAGTGGCATCAGCCTGATCGACCATTTCGATACTAGCGCCTATGCAACGAAATTTGCTGGCTTAGTAAAGGATTTTAACTGTGAAGACATTATCTCGCGCAAAGAACAGCGCAAGATGGATGCCTTCATTCAATATGGAATTGTCGCTGGCGTTCAGGCCATGCAGGATTCTGGCCTCGAAATTACGGAAGAGAACGCTCATCGTATTGGCGCCGCTATCGGCTCTGGTATTGGCGGTCTCGGTCTTATCGAAGAAAACCATACCTCACTGGTAAACGGTGGACCGCGTAAGATCAGCCCGTTCTTCGTTCCGTCGACGATTGTTAACATGGTGGCTGGTCACCTGACCATCATGTACGGCCTGCAAGGGCCAAGCATCTCCATCGCGACCGCCTGTACTTCAGGCGTGCATAACATCGGTCATGCCGCACGTATCATTGCATACGGCGATGCAGACGCGATGGTTGCGGGTGGTGCTGAAAAAGCCAGTACGCCGTTGGGTGTGGGTGGCTTTGGCGCGGCACGTGCACTGTCTACGCGTAATGATAACCCGCAAGCGGCAAGCCGCCCGTGGGACAAAGAGCGTGACGGCTTTGTGCTGGGCGACGGCGCTGGCATGGTGGTACTGGAAGAGTACGAGCATGCAAAAGCGCGTGGTGCAAAAATCTATGCTGAAGTCGTTGGCTTCGGTATGAGCAGCGATGCATACCACATGACGTCGCCACCGGAAAACGGTGCAGGCGCTGCGCTGGCAATGGTCAACGCACTGCGCGATGCGGCTATTGAAGCGGGTCAGATCGGCTATGTCAACGCACATGGTACGTCTACGCCTGCAGGCGATAAAGCTGAAACCCAGGCAGTGAAATCTGTCTTTGGCGATGCGGCAAGCCGTGTGATGGTAAGCTCCACCAAATCCATGACCGGACACCTGTTGGGTGCGGCGGGCGCGGTAGAGTCTATCTTCTCTATCCTGGCGCTGCGCGATCAGGCTATTCCGCCAACCATCAACCTGGATAATCCGGATGAAGGTTGTGACCTGGACTTCGTACCTCACGAAGCGCGTCAGGTTAGTGGTCTGGAGTATGCGCTGTGTAACTCCTTTGGCTTCGGTGGTACCAACGGATCTTTGATCTTTAAAAAGATTTAAGTCTGTCAGGTGATGCGCTAGCATCGATAGCAAATTGAAAAGGTCCGCTTGTCGGGCCTTTTTTTATTCGGTTTTCCGCCCTTGTCCTGTGTACCTCATCCTGCCAAACTAGCGGACCAGAAATAAGGAGCCACCATGTTCTTAATTAATGGCTGCGAGCAAGATATGCTGGCCGCAAGCGATCGAGCGGCCCAATTTGGTGATGGCTGTTTTACCACTGCCTGTATTATCGACGGTGAAATCCCTCTCTTTGCAGCGCATCTTGAGCGTTTACAAGACGCTTGCCAAAAACTGCTGATCTCTTTTGAAGATTGGTCCGAGCTGCAAAATGAAATGAAAATGCTGGCGAAAGGGCACGTACGCGGTGTGTTGAAAGTGATTATCAGCCGTGGCAGTGGAGGCCGGGGTTACAGTGGCAAAAATTGTCATAGTGCCACACGCATCCTCTCCGTTTCAGCCTGGCCCGATCATTACGATCGTTGGCGGCAAGAAGGTATTACGCTGGCGCTAAGCCCAGTGCGGCTGGGACGTAATCCACTGCTTGCCGGGCTTAAACACCTGAATCGACTGGAGCAGGTGTTGATTCGCTCTCATCTTGAACAGACGGACGCCGATGAAGCGCTGGTTCTTGACAGCGAGGGATGGGTTACGGAATGCTGTGCGGCTAATTTGTTCTGGCGTAAAGGCGATGTGGTTTACACGCCCCGGCTGGACCAGGCCGGAGTGAACGGTATTATGCGACAATTCTGTATCCGGATGCTGGCACAATCGCCATTCAGTATTGTCGAAGTGTATGCCGGGTTGGAGGAGGTAATGCAGGCTGATGAAATCGTCGTCTGTAACGCGTTAATGCCCATTATTCCCGTGCGTGCCTGTGGCGACACGTTGTTGTCTTCACGTTTGTTATTCGATTATTTAGCCCCACTTTGTGAGCACCCGAATTAGTCATGAAAAAACTGTTACTTGTTGTCCTGTTATTGCTGGTTGTGCTGGGCATTGCCGCTGGAGTGGGAATGTGGAAAGTTCGCCATCTGGCGGACAGCAAATTATTGATTAAAGAAGAAACGATTTTTACGCTGAAAGCGGGGACGGGCCGTCTGGCTCTCGGCGAACAGCTGTATGCAGACAAAGTTATCAATCGTCCGCGCGTGTTCCAGTGGCTGCTGCGTGTGGAGCCCGAGCTGTCGCATTTTAAGGCCGGAACATATCGCTTCACGCCTGACATGACGGTGCGGGACATGCTGCAACTACTGGAAAGCGGCAAAGAGGCGCAGTTCCCGTTACGTCTGGTTGAAGGGATGCGCCTGAGCGATTACCTCAAACAGCTGCGTGATGCCCCGTATATCAAACATACGTTAAGCGACGATAGCTATGAGACCGTGGCCGAGGCACTTAAGCTGGAAAACTCGCAATGGGTAGAAGGCTGGTTCTGGCCAGATACCTGGATGTATACCGCCAATACTACTGACGTAGCGTTGCTAAAACGCGCGCATCAGAAAATGGTTAAAGCGGTGGATACTGTCTGGGAGGGGCGCGCTGATGGCCTGCCTTATCAGGACAAAAATCAGCTGGTAACCATGGCTTCTATTATTGAAAAAGAAACTGCGGTCGCCAGCGAGCGCGACCAGGTGGCTTCGGTCTTTATTAACCGTTTACGCATCGGTATGCGTTTACAAACCGATCCGACCGTGATTTACGGGATGGGTACACGGTATAATGGCAAATTGTCGCGTGTGGATTTAGACACCCCGACCGCCTATAACACCTATACCATTACGGGGCTGCCGCCAGGCCCGATTGCCATGCCGGGAGAGGCATCGTTGCAGGCCGCGGCACATCCGGCAAAAACGCCGTATCTTTATTTTGTGGCTGACGGTAAAGGTGGCCACACGTTTAACACCAATCTTGCCAGCCACAACCGGTCCGTGCAGGATTACCTGAAAGTGCTTAAGGAAAAAAATGGGCAGTAACTATATCGTCATCGAGGGCCTGGAAGGCGCCGGAAAAACCACCGCACGTGACGTAGTGGTAGAGACACTTGAGCAACTCGGTATTCGTGACATGGTTTTCACCCGCGAACCTGGTGGAACGCAGCTGGCTGAGAAACTAAGAAGTCTGGTGCTGGATATTAAATCGGTCGGTGACGAGGTCATTACCGATAAAGCCGAAGTTCTGATGTTTTACGCGGCGCGTGTGCAGTTGGTCGAAACCGTTATTAAACCTGCACTGGCGAAAGGCGCGTGGGTAATTGGCGATCGTCACGATCTGTCGACCCAGGCGTATCAGGGCGGCGGACGCGGTATCGATCAAAACATGCTGGCAACCCTGCGTGATGCGGTGCTTGGTGATTTTCGTCCGGACCTGACGATCTATCTGGATGTGACGCCAGAAGTCGGGTTGAAGCGTGCCCGTGCCCGCGGCGAGCTGGATCGTATTGAGCAGGAATCTTTCGACTTCTTTAATCGTACTCGCGCGCGTTATCTTGAGCTGGCTGCCAAAGACGCCAGCATTCGTACTATAGACGCTACGCAGCCGTTGGAGGCTGTGATGGCTGATATCCGTCATACCATCACCCAATGGGTGAAGGAGCAGGGCGCATGAAATGGTACCCATGGTTACGACCGGATTTTGAAAAACTGGTAGCCAGCTACCAGACGGGTCGTGGTCACCATGCGTTACTGATTCAGGCGTTACCCGGAATGGGCGACGACGCGCTGATTTACGCCCTCAGCCGCTATTTAATGTGCCAGCAGCCGGAAGAGCATAAAAGCTGTGGACAGTGCCGCGGCTGTCAGCTAATGCAGGCGGGGACGCACCCTGACTACTATTCGCTGCTGCCGGAAAAAGGCAAAAGCACGCTGGGGGTTGATGCGGTACGCGAAGTCAGTGAAAAGCTGTACGAGCATTCGCGTCTCGGCGGCGCGAAGGTCGTGTGGATCCCGGATGCTGCCCAGTTAACTGATGCCGCCGCCAACGCCTTGCTGAAAACGCTGGAAGAACCCCCGGCACAAACCTGGTTTTTCCTCGCCAGCACAGAGCCAGCTCGCTTGCTGGCGACATTACGCAGCCGTTGTCGGTTACATCATCTTGCACCACCGCCGGAGTCGTATGCGATTTCCTGGCTTGCTCGTGAAGTGACTGCGTCGTCAGAAGCGCTGCTGAGCGCGTTACGCCTGAGTGCAGGTTCGCCAGGCGCGGCACTTACGTTGTTACAGGCTGAAAGCTGGGCGCACCGCACAGATTTTTGTGCGGCACTGGTGAACACATTAAACACAGGCGACTGGTATATACTGCTCGCGGCGTTAAACCACGATCAGGCTGCCGCCCGTTTACACTGGCTGGCAACGTTGTTGACCGATGCGTTGAAACGTCCGTATGGCGTTTCCCATTTAACGAATCCTGATGCGCTGGACCTGATATCTTCTATCGCAGAACGGTTATCCGTTGCCCAGATACAGGCGATACTCGGTGACGTTTGTCATTGTCGTCAGCAACTGCTGAACGTGACGGGCGTAAACCGTGAGCTGGTGTTAACCGATCTTATTCTTCGTATTGAGCATTACCTGCAACCAGGCTCCGTACTGCCTGTTCCCCATCTTTGAGAGAGACATTATGTTTTTAGTCGACTCACACTGCCATCTTGATGGCCTGGATTATCAATCTCTGCATAAGGACGTGGACGACGTGCTGGCGAAAGCGGCCGCACGCGATGTGAAATTCTGTCTTGCCGTTGCGACCACTCTGCCAGGATACCGCAGTATGCGCGAACTGGTCGGTGAGCGTGACAATGTGGTTTTTTCCTGCGGCGTGCACCCGTTAAATCAGGATGAAACCTATGATGTTGAGGACCTGCGCCGTTTTGCCGCCGAAGAGGGGGTTGTGGCGATGGGAGAAACCGGGCTGGACTATTTTTACACGCCGGAAACAAAGGTGCGCCAGCAGGAATCTTTTATCCACCATATTCAGATCGGCCGTGAGTTACAGAAGCCGGTTATCGTGCATACCCGCGATGCGCGAGCCGATACGCTGTCTATTCTGCGCGAAGAAAAAGTGACGGATTGTGGCGGCGTACTACACTGTTTTACAGAGGACAGAGAAACGGCGGGCAAATTACTGGACCTTGGATTCTATATCTCGTTTTCCGGCATCGTCACGTTCCGAAATGCAGAGCAGCTCCGTGATGCCGCCCGCTATGTTCCTCTGGACCGGTTATTGGTCGAGACGGATTCTCCCTACCTTGCGCCTGTACCGCATCGTGGAAAAGAGAACCAGCCCGCCATGACTCGTGACGTTGCAGAGTACATGGCCGTAGTGAAAGGTGTTGCCGTTGAAGAACTGGCGCAGGCAACCACTGATAACTTTGCCCGCCTGTTTCACATCGACGCTTCTCGCCTGCAATCTGTTCGTTAACTGACTTTTTTTAAAGCTCGTAATTAATCACTAATGCGAGTAAAGTTCACCGCCACAAAATGGGCGGTGAATAATCAGTTTGACACATTCAGAAACTCATTTTATCGGAATGTGCGGATTTTGCGGCCATTCACGACTGAACTGTGATAGCCGTCAAACAAAAACAAACTGAATTATTTTACTCTGTGTAATAAATAAAGGGTACTTAGATGCCCTGTACACGGCGAGGTTCTCCCCCCTCGCCAATGCGTGAGAACGTAGAATACACAAAGTCAATCAAGCTGCATCAAGGCGGCAAGTGAGTGAATTGCAGGAGCTTACCAGAGTAAGTGACTGGGATGAACGAGCGCAGCCCACCCTGAGGCGGTTTGAAGGATGAAGTGTATAAGCACAAATACTCAGGAGCACTCCTAATTATGTTTAAGAATGCATTTGCTAACCTGCAAAAGGTCGGTAAATCGCTGATGCTGCCGGTATCCGTACTCCCGATTGCAGGTATCCTGCTGGGCGTCGGTTCCGCTAACTTCAGCTGGCTGCCAGCCGTTGTATCGCACGTAATGGCAGAAGCAGGCGGTTCTGTTTTTGCGAACATGCCGCTGATTTTTGCTATCGGTGTTGCGTTAGGCTTCACTAATAATGACGGTGTATCTGCACTGGCATCCGTTGTTGCTTACGGCATCATGGTTAAGACCATGGCTGTTGTTGCGCCGCTGGTTCTGCATTTACCTGCTGAAGAGATCGCCGCTAAACACCTTGCTGATACGGGTGTTCTCGGGGGGATTATCTCCGGTGCGATTGCAGCGTATATGTTCAACCGTTTCTACCGTATCAAATTGCCTGAGTATCTTGGCTTCTTTGCGGGTAAGCGCTTCGTTCCTATCATTTCTGGTCTGGCTGCCATCTTCACAGGTGTGGTTCTGTCCTTCATTTGGCCACCGATCGGTACTGCTATTCAGACGTTCTCCCAGTGGGCTGCATACCAGAACCCGGTCGTGGCGTTCGGTATCTATGGCTTCATTGAACGCTGCCTGGTACCGTTTGGTCTGCACCATATCTGGAACGTTCCATTCCAGATGCAGATCGGTGAGTACACTAACGCTGCGGGTCAGGTGTTCCACGGTGATATTCCTCGCTACATGGCGGGTGACCCGACTGCGGGCAAACTGTCCGGTGGCTTCCTGTTCAAAATGTACGGTCTGCCGGCTGCCGCTATCGCTATCTGGCACTCTGCTAAACCAGAAAACCGCGCGAAAGTGGGCGGTATCATGATCTCCGCGGCGCTGACCTCGTTCCTGACCGGTATTACCGAGCCGATCGAGTTCTCCTTCATGTTCGTGGCGCCGATCCTGTACATCATCCACGCGATTCTGGCTGGTCTGGCATTCCCGATCTGTATCCTGCTGGGTATGCGCGACGGTACGTCGTTCTCCCACGGTCTGATCGACTTTATCGTTCTGTCCGGTAACAGCAGCAAACTGTGGCTGTTCCCGATTGTCGGAATCGGTTATGCGATTGTTTACTACACCATCTTCCGTGTGCTGATCAAAGCGCTGGACCTGAAAACTCCGGGTCGTGAAGATGCTACCGAAGACAGCAAAGCAGGTGCGTCCGGCGAAATGGCTCCGGCTCTGGTTGCGGCATTCGGCGGTAAAGAAAACATCACTAACCTTGATGCGTGCATCACCCGTCTGCGTGTCAGCGTGGCTGACGTTGCCAAAGTGGATCAGGCTGGCCTGAAGAAACTGGGTGCGGCAGGCGTTGTGGTAGCTGGTTCCGGTGTTCAGGCTATCTTCGGGACTAAGTCCGATAACCTGAAAACTGAAATGGATGAGTACATCCGTAACAGCTAAGCAGTAAGAAGTTGGGGAGAACTAAGGCAGCCTGCGGGCTGCCTTTTTTATTGCATTAATTAGCCTGAACGCGAATCGGTGCGGTGGCAGCGAACAGCCATGGACGTGCCTCTGCGTTCACGCGCGGGGATAACGTCTCTCTGACCTGCTGGTGGTAATCATCAATCCACTGTTTCTCAGCATCACTCAGCAGATGCAGTTCAACCAGATTCAAATCAATCGGTACTAGCGTCAGCGTTGAGAAACGACAAAAACCAGGACGACTGTTGATAATCTCCACCTGATTCTCAATACGGATCCCATACTGTCCGGCCAGATAATAACCCGGCTCGATGGTGATGATATTGCCTGCGACCAGTGGCCACGGGTTTACTTTTTTGGCGATGCGATGGGGTTGCTCATGAATAAGCAACTGGTGACCCACGCCGTGTCCCGTGCCATGATCAAAATCCAGTCCCAGCTCCCACAACGCCCGGCGGCTAAAGGCATCCAGTTGATGGCCCTGAGTCCCACTGGGAAACTGCAGCGAAATAAGCGACAAAAAGCCTTTCAACACGGCTGTGTAATGTAGGCGACGTTGCGGATCCTGTGGGCCAAATGCGAGGGTACGCGTCGTATCCGTCGTACCATTGTGGTACTGGCCACCGGAATCATTCAGATACATGGCCTGCGAGGTAATTGGCGTATTGGTCTTTTCACTGGAGTGGTAATGGCACATTGCGGCATTGCTGGCAGAGGCCGAAATCGTGCTGAAACTTTGCTCGATAAATCCCGGCTGCTGCTGGCGAAATTCCAGTTGCTTGGCCTGCGCTTCCAGCTCGGTGACCGGATTGCCTGCCGCTTCGCGCAAAGGAACTTCATGGGCCAGCCAGGCAAGGAAGTTTACCCAGGCTGCGCCATCTTGTTCATGGCATTCCCGATAGCCTGCCAGTTCAACGTCATTTTTGTTGGATTTCATCAGAGTGATGGGATCGGGCGCCCAAAGAACGTTGCCACCGTGTTTTTCAATGGCAAAACGCAACGCGACCGGGGCGTAGTCTTTATCGACCAGGAAACGCTTCCCATTAGCTAACTGCTGGCAGCGAGTCAGAAAATTCTCTTGCGGGGCAAGAGTAAGCGTATCCAGCAGTGATGCGGGAAGCTGTTGCGTTTTATTGCTATCCACAAACCATTCCAGCTCACCGCTGGGATGGAGCAGGGCAAACGAAAACGGCACTGGCACCATGGCCAGATCCGAACCGCGTACATTCAATAACCATGCAATGTTATCCGGCAGGGTAATTGCCAGCACGTCAGCCTGGTGTTGAGCGAGTTGTTCCACGACGCGGGCACGCTTTTGCGTGCTGCTTTCCCCGCTGATTTCAATGGGCATTTCACGAATGATGCCGCAGGGGGCTGCCGGTCGGTCTAGCCATACCTGGTCAAAAGGATCTTGCTCAAGAGGCACCAGCTTGCAATGTGTTGCCGACAAGGCTTCAAACTGGCTGTTGACCATCAGCATTGGTTCAAAGCCGATACGTGTACCCGCTGCAACGTGAGACTGCAAATAGTCGGCCAGCGGCTCATCGTGTAAATGATGAATTTCAAAATCATCCAGCGAGACTTCATTGCGTACCTGGACCTGATAGCGTCCATCGACAAACATTAACGCGCGATCCCGAAGGACCAACGCGAGGCCGGCAGAGCCGCTAAAACCGGTCAGCCAGGCCAGTTTATTGTCATGCGGCGTACAATCTTCACTTTGATGAGCATCGGCGCGCGGAACAATCATGCCATCCAGCCCCTGCGCTATCAGCAGGTTGCGCAGGGCGGAAAGAGGAGTTGAGTTGTGCATAGTTACCTTCAGGTCTTAACGGAACGGCGGTTCGTTGAATGTACGTAATTTACGGGAGTGCAGTCGGTCGCCTTCAGCACGCAGACGATCGATAGCCCGGATACCTATTTGCAGATGCTCAGAAATGGCACCTTCATAAAAACGGTTAGCCTGACCAGGCAGTTTGATCTCACCGTGCAGCGGCTTGTCGGAAACGCACAACAGCGTGCCGTACGGAACGCGGAAACGATACCCCTGAGCGGCGATGGTGGCGCTTTCCATATCGATAGCCACTGCGCGGCTGAGGTTGAAACGCAGCGCAGAAGCGGAATAGCGTAGCTCCCAGTTACGATCGTCGGTGGTGACGACGGTACCGGTACGCAGGCGCTGTTTAACCTCTTCACCGGGCATACCGCTGACTTCTTTGGTCGCGTCATACAGTGCGCGTTGAACTTCCGCGATGCTCGGAATTGGAATATCTGGCGGCAGTACGGCATCCAGCACGTGGTCGTCGCGCAGATAAGCGTGGGCCAGAACATAGTCGCCAATCGCCTGACTTTCACGCAGCCCGCCACAGTGACCAATCATCAGCCAGACGTCAGGACGCAGTACGGCCAGATGATCGCAAATGGTTTTGGCGTTAGATGGGCCAACGCCGATATTAACCAGCGTGATCCCCTGACCGTCGGCGGTGATTAAATGCCAGGCGGGCATCTGGTGTTTCTTCCAGGCGAGATCGGAGATGGCTTCTTCAGGCGCTTCAGTTTCAGCGGTGATCCAAATCCCGCCCGCGCAAGAAAGCGCGATATACGGGCTGTCCGGGTCGAGGATCTGGCTGCAACCCCAGCGCACAAACTCATCGACATAGCGGGTGTAGTTAGTGAACAGCACAAACGGCTGAAAATGTTCAACCGGCGTTCCCGTGTAATGACGCAGTCGTGCCAGCGAAAAATCTACTCGTCGGGCGTCGAAGTGCGACAACGGGGAGAATTCCGCCGGATGATAGGTACCGTCTGCTGTTTCATCGCCAATCTGTGACAGCTCGGTAGTGGGGAAATGGCGCGTTAATCCGGCGCTCATCGAGCGGTCGAGCGTCAGTTCAGAACCGTCAATGACATACGGATAGGGGATTTCATGCTGCGACGGCTCGACGGAGATATGCGCATCATAATCCTGATACAGCAGCGTGAGCTGTTCTTCAAGATACGGACGAAAAAGCGACGGACGGGTAATCGTAGTGGTGTAGCTGCCCGCATGGGTAAAACGACCATAGGCGCGGGTTTTCGGGGGATTGGTGGCGCTGCCATCCCAGGTGACACACAGTGATGGGTAAACAAAAAGACCGTTATGGCGGGCGATTACATCAGGGAGCGTCCCTGTTTCAATATACTTACCAATGGCGCTACGCAGTGCTTTAACCGACTGCTCGTACAGCGCGTCCAGTTTATCCAGTGCCTGAGCCGGGGTCAGGCTGGAGCCCTTATTGTTCATGTCTGTCTCCTTGTTCCACAGATGTACTGCTCTCCCGATAGTATGTCACAGGAATGTGAAACAAAAGTCAGACGTTGAGGAAGATTGTGCGAAGACCGGACGGCCTCCGCACTCAGGCTTAACCGTGCTGCTTATCCCGCATCAGCAATGCTGTAGTGGCGGAAATAAGACAACCCGCCATCAGATAAATGGCCACACTGTGCCAGTCTCCGCCGGAAAATGTCACCAGTGCAGCAGCAATGAAGGGGGTAAAACCGCCGCCAACCACACTTGCTACCTGATAGCCAACGCCCGCGCCGCTGTAGCGATAGCTTGCGCCAAACAAACCGGTAAACATAGGTTGCTGCACGCAGACCACCATATCGTGTGCAATGTTGGCCAACATAATCGCGAAGAACACGATCCAGAAAATGGATTGCGCTTCTAACGCCATAAAGAACGGGAATGCGCTGAGCGTCCCGACCAGTGCGCCGGTAATGTAAACGCGCCGGCGACCAAAACGGTCGGCGAGCCAGGCGAAGCAGGGGATGGTCAGACAGCTCAGCCCACCCACCAACAAGCCGATATTCAGAAACAGTTCACGGGGTAAGCCCAGATTCTGCGTGGAGTAATTTAGGGCAAACGCGGTGACGATATACATCGTCAGCAGTTCACACAGGCGCAGAGCGATAATTTTCAAAAAGGCACCGGGATGACGGATTAACGCCTCGACTACCGGTAGTCTCTTTTTCTCTGGTTGCGGTGCCTGCTGCTGCAGTTCGAATTCGGCTGATTCATCCATTCGGTTACGCATCCACAACGCGCCCAATACCAGTACGATGCTGAACAGAAATGGAATACGCCAGCCCCAACTCAGGAACTGCTCATCGGTGGTTTGCGAGCTAATCAGCGAGACCAGACCGGTAGAAAGCAGTAGCCCGACGCCATAACCGACCTGAACGCCGCTGCTGTAGAAGGCTTTTTTATTTTTCGGCGCGCTTTCGACGGAGAGCAACGCCGCGCCACCCCATTCACCGCCAACGGCGAATCCCTGAATAGCACGCAGCGTCACCAGCAGAACGGGAGCCCACCAGCCAATGGCGTCAAAGGAAGGAATGATCCCTATCAGTGCAGTGGCGATCCCCATCATCCAGACGGTGAGCATCAGCATACGTTTACGCCCCAGGCGATCGCCGAAGTGGCCGAAGATCACCCCGCCTAACGGGCGGAACAAAAATCCGACGCCAAAGGTAGCAAATGCGGCAAGTGTCCCCATCGCCGGGCTGACTTGCGGGAAGAACTCGCGGTTAAAGACCAGTGCGGCAGTGATGCCGTAAAGCAGAAAATCATACCAGTCGACCACGGCACCCGCGAAGCTACCAAGCGCAGCGCGTCGGGCGCGGTTAAGCGAAGAGGCGTCCTGTTGGGGACCCGTGGAGGTGAGGGAGGAATCCATAGTTATCCTGTCTGTACTGTTTTTTAGTTATTAGTATTTGAGTTGGGTTACACACATTGCAGTCGCAATATTAACGACCGTTATGAGATTACCGCGACAGACGAGAAGTGAAAACGATTATCTCCCTCATCTGATGGCAACATGAAAAATAAGATGAATGAGAAATCTGAACCTGGTGGAATCGTGGCCTGTCAGGAGTGTTCTGATTTCAGGCGGAGCATTAGGATCGCTGTATTTGGGGAAGTTATAAACCCACTTTCATAATGGTATACGGAGATTCGGTGAAACCACATCGCTCATAAGCACGAATCGCACGCCCGTTATCTCCGTGGACATATAAGCGAAGCTCCAGTGCCTTTTCTGATTTAGCTTCTTTTGTAAGATGTTTGATGAGCTCATCAGCTAATCCCATTCCACGATGCTCCGGGGCGATATAAAAGCTTTGGATCCACCAGTAGTCATTTCCATGAAAAGCACTCCATTCTTTTACGACAGAGGTATTGGCGATCACTGTTCCTGAAGAATCTTCCATGGCCCAATATTTTGAACGTGGGTTTTCACAAAACGCCGAGGAAACGCCACGCTCCACAGCAACAAGGTCAATCACTGAACCTTCAGATTCTTGTGCTTCCTGAGTGGTGAATTCGATGATTTTGTTGATATCGTCAGGGGTAGCTGGTCGAATAAAGTAGTTCGTAAGTCTGGCTCTCATTAGCGTTGCATCGACCCGTTGAACTCACAGCACGGAGCGGACATTGCTGACTGAGCTGAAGTTCCGCTGTGAGCGAAAAGCGGACGCCCGCATAGCGTTAACAGGCGTCCGATATTTTGAAGTGGGCAGATTACTTAACTCGTTTACCCGTTTCGTCAATGACCTTCTCACCATCCTCTTTGGTAAACACTCCTTTCTGACCTTCCGGTAGAATATCCAGCACCATTTCGGAGGGACGACAAAGACGTGTGCCGATCGGTGTCACTACAATCGGCCGATTAATCAGGATCGGATGCTGAAGCATAAAATCAATCAACTGCTCATCAGAAAACTTGTCTTCATCAAGACCCAACTGCTCATAAGGTTCGACGTTCTTACGCAGCAATGTACGTACTGAAATGCCCATATCTGAAATCAGTTTGCTAAGTTCATCACGAGTCGGGGGAGTATCGAGATAATAAATAATGGTTGGTTCGTTACCGCTGTTACGGATCATCTCCAGCGTGTTACGTGAGGTGCCACAGGCTGGATTGTGATAGATGGTAATGTTGCTCATATCTGTATCTCATTACAAAGTGATGGAGAGCCGCAACGCCAGCGCGGCCAGAGTGATAAACAGCACGGGCAGAGTCATGATAATGCCGGTGCGGAAGTAATATCCCCATGTAATCGTTATATTTTTCTGGGCAAGCACATGCAGCCAAAGCAGGGTTGCCAGACTGCCAATCGGGGTGATTTTCGGGCCTAAATCGCAGCCGATCACGTTGGCATAAATCATTGCCTCTTTGACGACGCCAGTCGCCGTACTCCCATCAATCGACAGCGCGCCAATCAGCACTGTCGGCATATTGTTCATCACCGACGACAGGAACGCGGTCAGAAAGCCGGTGCCAAACGTTGCTGCCCATAATCCCTTTTCTGCCAGCAGGTTTAGCACGCCAGACAGATACTCCGTTAACCCTGCATTGCGGAGGCCATAGACAACCAGGTACATGCCCAGCGAAAAAATAACGATCTGCCATGGCGCACCGCGCAGGACTTTTCCGGTGTTGATGGCATGACCTCTTTTCGCCACTATAAACAGTACTGCTGCGCCAGTAGCCGCTATCGCACTGACCGGGATCCCCATAGGCTCCAAAACAAAGAAACCGACAAGCAGCAATAACAGGACAATCCAGCCCACCCTGAACGTTGCCGGATCTTTTATCACACTGGCAGGAGTCTTCAGCAGCGAAACGTCATACGTCGCCGGAATGTCCCTGCGGAAGAAGAGATGCAGCATGACTAGCGTGGCCGCAATCGCTGCCACATCTACGGGGATCATAACGGAGGCATACTGCGTAAAGCCCAGACCGAAAAAGTCCGCCGAGACGATATTCACCAGGTTAGAAACAATGAGCGGCAGGCTGGCCGTATCTGCTATAAATCCTGCGGCCATCACAAAGGCCAGTGTTGTGCCCTTGCTGAATCCCATTGCAAGCAGCATCGCAATCACAATTGGTGTCAGAATCAGCGCGGCGCCGTCATTGGCGAACAAAGCAGCGACAGCGGCACCGAGCAACACTATCCAGGAAAACAGCAGGCGACCACGCCCGTTACCCCAGCGGGAGACGTGCAGTGCGGTCCACTCAAAGAAACCGGCCTCATCGAGTAGCAGACTGATGATGATGACCGCAATAAATGCCGCTGTCGCGTTCCAGACGATATTCCAGACAACGGGAATATCATTGATATGGATGACACCGGTTACCAGCGCCAGCACAGCCCCGATACTCGCACTCCAGCCAATGCTCAAGCCTCTGGGTTGCCAGATCACCAGTATCAGCGTCAGTAAAAATATACTCCCTGCCAAAAGCATCTCAGACTCCGTTATATATGATTATGTAAATGTGTTTTCATTTCTCAACAGGAGGTGCAGGCTGATTTATCCAGCCATTCACGCACATCCTCTCGCATACACTGCCAGGACGTTGTGATTGTCTCAGCTGCCCATGCCGGTATGTGGGGTGACAGACGATAATGGATCCATTTGCCTTCACGACGATCCAGAACCAACCCAGCCTCGCGAAGAATAGCCATATGTCGCGAGACTTTGGGCTGTGATTCGGAAATGGTTGCGCAGATATCACAGACGCACAGTTCTCCTGACTCCCGGAGAATCATGACGATGGCGAGCCGGGTTTCATCCGACAGGATTTTGAAAAGCTGAACAGGTTGTAGCATTTTTCACTCCGTTCCCTTTAGAATATACATATGGTAAATCATATGTGTTAAATTTGAAATCATCTGATCTCTCCGGAGTAGAAAAATGGAACAATTTCCAGCACTGAATAGTGAATGCTTTGATCAACACATCGCCGAGCGCCTGCACCTGCACGAGCCGCCGCGGATTCTGATCCTATATGGCTCAGTTAGAGAGCGCTCCTACAGCCGCTTTGCTGCGGAAGAAGCTGTTCGCCTGCTGGCAGCGATGGGCGCGGAGGTAAAACTATTTAATCCCTCAGGTTTACCCCTGCCGGATGATGCGCCAGATACACATCCTAAAGTCGCCGAGCTGCGCGGTCTGGTCAGATGGTGTGACGGGATGGTGTGGAGTTCTCCGGAACGGCACGGGGCTATGAGCGCAGTTATGAAGGCGCAGATTGACTGGATACCATTAAGTGAAGGCGCAGTTCGTCCTTCGCAGGGCAAAACACTTGCGGTAATGCAGGTTTGCGGAGGTTCACAGTCCTTCAATGCAGTGAACCAGATGCGTATTCTGGGCCGGTGGATGCGGATGTTTACGATCCCTAACCAGTCCTCTGTAGCCAAGGCATGGCAAGAGTTCGACGAAAACGGACGAATGAAACCTTCGTCATGGTATGACCGCATTGTCGATGTAGCCGAAGAGCTGTTTAAAATCACTCTGCTGCTTAAGGGGCAAACCGGCTATCTTGCGGATCGTTACAGCGAACGAAAAGAGAACCATCAGGAGCTTTCATCCCGTGTCAATCAGGACAAAATATAACGTTGTTCTTTGCATAAGCTTAACAACGTCGGCTATTGGCACACCGCGGACGTCGGTATGAAGCAACCCAGCGCCCGTTAATATTAAGCGGAAAGATGAATTAGCGTGTCTCCCCGTTTCGTCATCCTCTTCGCGTTTTACTTAATCCTGCCTTTGTTGCTGTGCATACAGCGACGTGTTATCACTCGGTAAACTGCATTTCACGGGTTGCTATGGTGCAGAGAGTAATCCCTGAACACCGTTGTCTGCGGTTTATGAACCGATGATTCATATGGTTTTGACTGGTTCTAAACGCATGATGGTTGATGACAGAACGCTGCAACATGATCCAGCCCAGAACCGTTGAAATGTTACCTGGGCGGACTGAAGTCATCGTAGCACGAGTGATATAACTGGCGACCTGTTGAAGCCATGGTACCATTACAGACTGTATCATCTACCTCACTACACACATCGGCCTGCCAGATACCGGTTCGGGGTGTATCTCCGTATCCACGCTGAATACGGTTCTCAGCAATACAGGGTTCATCACCTCTTCTGGTGTGCCTTGGGCCATAACATGTCCGTTCGCCATGACCACCAGATGGTCGCAGTACCGGCTGGCCTGATTAAGGTCGTGCAGCACGGCGACTACCGTTTTCCCCTGAGCCCGGAGTTCGCCCATCAGCCGCATCAGTTCTACCTGGTGATTGATATCGAGATAGGTGGTTGGCTCATCGAGAAGTACAACGGGCGTATCCTGCGCCAGCACCATCGCCAGAAATGCGCGCTGTCGCTGACCGCCTGAGAGATCGGTTAGCCGTCGGTCGGCAAGATGTAGGATCCGGGTCTGGCTCATAGCGTCATGGACCCGCGCATTGTCATCAACGCAGAGACGCCCCCAGAGTGACAACCACGGGTTGCGACCGTACGAAACAAGCTCCTGGACGGTGATCCCCTCGGGAGTTAAATGGTGCTGGGGCAGCAGCGCCAGCCTGCGTGCTAGCTGGCGTGATGAGAGCGTGTTGATGGCATTATCGCCGAGAAATACGCCACCGGACTGCGGCGTTAACAGTCGTGAAAAACAGTTTAACAGCGTTGATTTCCCGCAGCCGTTGGGGCCGAGCAGGGCGGTTGTCTTCCCTGCTGGTAGGGCGAGTGAAACACCATCAAGCACCTTGTTTGTACCGTAACAGACCGTCAGATTTTCAGTTCGTAATGTCATTTATCGCATTCTCACAAGCAGCCAGACAAACCATGGTGCACCGATAATGGCGGTCAGCACGCCAGCCGGAAGCTCCAGCGGGGGATGAATAATTCGTGCCAGCAGGTCGGCAATCACCAGTAGCAACGCACCTGTCATGGCCGAAATGGGCAGCAGCCAGCGGTGACGTCCACCGGTAATGCTGCGCACCATATGCGGCACCACGAGACCAATAAAGCTAATTGGGCCGCAGACTGCCACGCCGGTCGATGTCATGGCGACGGCCAGTAGCAAAGCCTGGAGCCGGATACGCGGCACCGACACACCGAGCGTGGTGGCGCGCGCATCGCCCAATGCCAGGAGGTCGAGATCGCGGCAAAAACGCAGACTCAGCGGCAGAAACAAAATCAGCAGCGGGGCGGCTATTTTCACAAAGCTCCAGTCACGCCCCCATAAGCTGCCGGTCAGCCACAGCAGGGCGCTGTTCACATCCTGCGGACGCGAAAGCATCAGATAATCCGTCAGACTGGCCCAGCAGGCAGAAAGCGCAACACCCGTGAGAGCGAGCTTCATCGGCTGGCTGGTGTTCGCCAGCAATCTCAGCAGGATCAGGCCCGTTATGCCTCCGGCAAAGGCCAGCAGCGGCAGAGCAATCACCGGTAGTGACGGTAAGAGAAACAGTGCGCCTACAGAGGCAAGGCTGGCGGCATGGTTTACGCCGAGAATATCCGGCGATGCCAGAGGGTTACGCACGATCCCTTGTACCAGCACGCCTGCCACCGCGAGGGCTGCACCGACAAGCAACGCTAGCAGTAGCCGCGGCAGGCGGTAGGCCGTTAACACGTAATGATATTCGCGCCCGGTCTGCCAGTCGGTCAGCAGGGCACGCCAGGGAACGGCGATCACCCCCATTTGTAACGACAGAACCGAAAATCCTGCCAGCGTGAGGGCGATGAGAATGACTATCGCAATTTTCATCCACGCCTCCTGACCAGCCAGACAAAACAGGGCGCACCAATCAGCGCCACTACTGCCCCCGCGGGCAATTCGCCGGGGAAGGCCAGCGCTCGGGCCAGAACATCAGCCAGCAGCAGCAGCGTGGCGCCCATCAGCATGCTCATCGGCAGGACTTTGCGCTGATCGAATCCCACCCAGAAGCGAGCCAAATGCGGCATCAGGAGACCGATAAACGCCACCGGGCCTGCCACGCTGACGCAGGTACCGACCAGAAGCAGCACCAGAATATTGATGATCAAACGGAGCTTCGGCAGATTCACCCCCAGCGTGCGGGCGGTGCTGTCACTGACGTTAAGCAGGTTCAGTTGATTAGCCAGCAGCAATACCACCGGTACAGCAACCGCCACCATTGGGAAAAGCTGCCAGAACTCCTGCCAACGAGCGTGGGATACGCCTCCCGCAAGCCAGTAAAAAATGCCGTAGGCGTGATCTTCCGTCAGCAGCAGGGTGATGCGGGTAAGGGCCATACAGAAAGCCGAGAACGCGATGCCCGCGAGGATCAGTTTGTTTCTGTCCTGGGTGTGACGAAATCCACCACCTGCGGTCATCACCATCAGCCAGCTTACGCCGCCACCGCAGGCGGCGATAAAGGCGATGGAGTAACCCGTAACGGGCGCAGGGCTGATAGCGCTGGTAAGCGCCATCGCCAGCGCTGCGCCACTGTTAATACCGAGTAGTGAAGGGGAGGCCATTGCATTATGCGTCAGGGTCTGCAGCAGCGTTCCCGCCAGAGCCAGGCTTGCGCCGATCAAAATGGCGACCAGGCTTCTCGGCAAACGAAGGTTTTGCACCAGCGCTTGTGGAAGCGTCGGCGTATGGCCTGGCAGCAGGGCGTGAATGGCATCAACGCCAGAAACAGGAATGGCCGAGTAGCAAAACAGACTCAGCCAGAAGATAGCGATAAGCGCGACAAGGGGAATCCCCCACTGTAGCGCTGGATGTTTGAAAACTGTCATTTCACATCGGATAAAGGCTGGTGGTGAAAGATTTTTACCGTGTCGCTGGCAATGCGTTCGGCTGCGAAAATGCCGCGCATCCGCGCCCAGGCGTTACTGTCGACCGACGCCGTCTGCTGCTTCTGCGCCGCAGTTAACATCTGCCACAGCGGGTCTTGTTGCCAGCGTTTCACGATGCTCTCTTCACGATAGTGCGCGACCAGCAGCCATGCCGGATTGAGCGCCAGCAGCTGTTCCAGACCGATGGAAGGCATAGACGAACCCGCCATAGCCGCAGGCACCGTCAGCCCCAGAGAGGTCAGGACGCCCCCGGTCCAGGTCTCCTGCGTGTGCAGGTTGAACTGCTGCTCTCGGGACGTACCAAACACCACCATCGTGTCTTTTGGCAGTTGGCTGGCCCACTCTGACATCTGTTGTTGGTGTTGCGCCAGGCGTGACTGCATCTGTGCCTTTTTACCCACGATTTCACCAATGATGGCCGCAGACTGAAGATTTTCAGCGTAGGTTTCATTGCGGGACTTGAGCAGCAGCACCGGTGCGATTTGCTGTAAGGCGCTGTGAATACCCGCATGGCGGCTGCTGTCGGCAATGATCAGATCCGGTTTCAGCGCGCTGATGGCTTCTAAACTCGGCTGCGCACGCGTGCCGACGGACTGCCAGGGTTTAAGATGGGCACGAACTTCTGGAAGAATGCGCATGGCATCGTTATCGTCGGCAATGCCGACCGGACTGACATCGACAGCAGCCAGTGCGTCCGCGAACGACAGTTCCAGCACCACTATCCGTTGTGGCGTTTTATCAAGCGTAAAGGTGCCATGTTCGTCATGAACCGTGGCGGCAAAAGCATGGCCGGTGAGCAGCAGCAGAGTGGCGAATAGGGTGCGTAATGGTGTGAACATGTAAATTGCCTGCGTCGGGTGGCGTTTCGTTTGGCCGACCTACAAAAACAGCATGCAGGCCGGCTAAACGGGGTTTAGAACTTCAACGAACCCTGCATATACAGCGTGCGCGGCTGGCCTGCGTAGATGCCTTTGTTGTTGTCGTCGTAAGAGCGGGTGAAATACTCTTGGTCGAAGATATTTTTCACGCCGAACGCCAGGTTCAGGTCTGCCATCTGCGGACCAAAGTCATAGGCTACGCGTGCGCCCCAGAGCATAAAGCCAGGGATGCGACCGGTACTGCCGTCAGCGCTCTCTTTAACAGTGTTGGCGTTATCCGCAAACTGGCTGGACTGGAAATCGCTGTTCAGGTTGAAGGTCCAGCTACCCGGCTTATAGTCCACGCCCAACGTGCCTTTGTGTTTTGGCGAGAACGGCACCTGATTGCCGTAGGTATCGCCTTTCTCGCGGATCTCAGCGTTCACATACGCATAGCTTGCGTAGACCGAAACGTTGTCGAGCGTTGGCGTCAAAGTGCCGAGATCATAGCGAGCCTGGGTTTCCAGCCCGGTATGGCGTGTTTTACCGCGTGCCGTAACGGTGTCGTTGGTTTGGTTGGAGTCGTACTGATTATTAAAGTTAATCAGGAACAGCCCCATTTCCGCCGTCAGCGCGCCATCGTCGTATCGGGTTCCGAGCTCCCAGGTTCGCGCTTTTTCCGGTTCCACATTGCCGCTTTGCACAGCCTTGCCAATTTGGCTGTACTGTACGGTGCCGAATGAGCCTTCAGTGTTTGCATAGAGATTCCAGCTATCAGTCAGGTGGTAAAGCACGTTTAGCGCCGGAAGTGGGGCGTTGTAGCTTACTTCCTCATGTGAGCCTTTGATGGCGTTGTTCTGGTATGACTCGATATGTTCAAAGCGCATACCCGGTGTGATAGTCCAGTTGCCAATGTCGATTTTGTCATCCAGATACCAGGCGTGCGCTTCGGTACCCGAACGAGTGTCGCGATCGTAAGGGCTGGCGCTGGACGGCAGTTGTCCACTGCTGGTGGCCGTGTAGTAACGCATTTCATGCGTCGACTCGCTCACATAGCGGTATCCCACGCCCACTTCATGCGCAGAAGGACCCACCATAAAGCTCTGACTGTAGCGTGGTTCAATGCCGCGTACCCAGTAGTTACGCGGTGAAAGGGTGAGGCGTTTTCCCTGTTCCAGGTAGCCGCTGCGCAGAGTTTCAGTGTAGAAGCCCTGAATATTGAATTTATGCTGGCTGTCCGGCTGGAACTGGTAGCCGAGGCTCGCCAGCTTGCGGCGCCCCCAGAAGCGATCGTAAGGGCGCGTGGATTGCCAGCGGTCGGCGTCGTAATCCGCGCGAGACAGGCCGCCGGGCATGTCAGCTTCACCGTCGTAGTATTGCAAAAGACTGTTGAAGGTATGCACTTCGTTTGGCGCATATTTGCTTTTCAGCATCAGGTCGTCGATGCGGGTCGCGCTGTGTTCGCGCCAGTCGCTTCCACGTGTGCCGGAGTAAAGCAGGGCGGTACCAAAACCGTTATCCGCCGTGCCGCCCACCATCAGGTTGTGCGTTTCTTTTGGGTTATTTTGTGAAGATGTTGGGCTGAGCTGGCCTTCCACGCCGGCTTCCATGCCGAAGTCTTGCGGAATAGCGCGGGTAACAAAGTTCACCACACCGCCCACGCTCTGTGGCCCGTAACGCACCGCGCCACCGCCGCGAACCACATCGATGGCGTCCATATTTCCGAGTGAGACAGGCGCCAGTGAAAGCTGCGGCTGGCCGTAAGGGGCAAACGGCACGGGAATACCGTCCATCAGTACCGTTGAACGACTGGCCAGGCGCGGGTTCAGGCCGCGAATACCAAAGTTCATCGCCAGATCGTGGCTACCGGTGCCGTTGTTTTCTGGGGCGGTAACGCCAGGAATGCGGTTCAGTACCTCGCGCATGGATGTTGCGCCGGTTTTGGCGAAATCCTCACGGCGGATAACGTCACGTGCGCCGGCATGCTCGAATACGTCGTTTTCGCGCGCATCCCCCAGCCAGTCGCCCACCACGGTCAGGGCATCTTCTTGCGGTGTTGGTGCGGGCTCCAGCGTCCAGCTGTTATTACCCAGCGGTTTCACCTGCAGGCCACTACCGTTCAGCAGGTGTTGCAGGCCGGTTTCGACGTCGTAGTCACCGTGAAGACCGTTACTCTGTTTGCCGCGCGTCAGGCTGGCGTCAACCGACAGGGTAATTCCGCTGAGCGCGGCATACTGATTAAGGGCTTTGTCGAGCGAACCCGGTGCGATATCAACCTGCGCTGCGAAGGCGGATAACGACAGCCCGGCCAGCGGCAGCAGGCTCAGGCGAACGACGTTAACCAAAGGTGTTGTTTTGCGAAAAACGCGTAAAGGCGTCATACCTTCTCCATCATCATTTTTGTTGTGTTCATCTATGAGTCGAATGAGAAGGGGAAAAAGGACAATCGAAATGAGAATTATTTTTCTTACAATGCAGAAATATTTACCCAGTATCGCGTAACTGACTGAATTTTCACTGGAAGAGTCTTGGCAATAACATCCAGGATTGCATCGGTATTTTTCAGCGGGAAAGTGCCACTCAGGCGTAACCCGGCCACAGCCGGATCGCAGCGCAGCACGCCGTTGCGATAACGGCTCAGCGTGGCAATCACTTCACCCAAAGGTTTATCGCTGAAGCTCAGAATACCCTGCGTCCAGGTGGCGCTTTCATCATCCGCTGAGGCTATTGCACCAAATTCAGACGCGCTAAACTGCAGGCTCTCGCCAGCGCTGACGATGCGTTTTTCCTGCGGACGATTTGCCAGTAAGACTTCAACAGCGTGTTGTTGAACGACAACGCGTGTGACGTTGTCCTGCTGGTAGACGGTAAATTCTGTGCCTAATGCGGTGAGCTGGCCCTGGCGGGTCACAACGCGGAAAGGTCTCTGCTGCGCGTCTTTTGCAGTAGTAATAGCAATTTCGCCGTACCAGAGATGGACAGCGCGTTGACGCGTATCAAAACGAACGTCCGCGGCGCTTTGTGTGTTGAGCGTCAGCAGCGAGCCATCTTCCAGCCGCTGATGGCTGACCGCGCCTTTGGCGGTGCGGTAATCCGCGCGCAGACCTTCACCGGCTTCAGATTGCCAGAGCTGCCAGCCGCCGCCTACGCCAAGTAGCAGCAGTAGCCCTTTCATGACATGACGACGGGTAAGGCGCGTATCGTGCAGCGCCCGGCTGGCGACATCGCCCGGTACGCGGCTGAGCTGGCTGCGCAGGTTTTCAACCTGTTGCCAGGCCCACTGATGATCTTTGTCCTCTTCGTACCATTGTTGCCAGCGCGCTTCTTGCTGTGGGCTGACACGCTCGCCGCTCAATACAGCATACCAGTGCGATGCCGAGCGCAATGCCTGGCGGCGAGAATCAGTGATAGAAGCGTTCACAGGCCGTGCTCCAGACGAAACAGCAGACAATGTTCGATAGCCTTTGCCATATACTTTTTCACCGAGCTGACGGAGATACCGAGCTTTAGCGCGATCTCGCTGTATGTCAGACCATCCAGTTGCGAAAGCAGAAACGCTTCTCGTGCTTTTCCGTTCAGCCCGTCAAGCATGCTGTCGATGAGTTGCAGGGTTTCGAGCTGGCTCTCGCGTTCCTCGGGGGAAGGCGCGAGCGCCTCCGGCATAAGCGCCAACATCTCCAGATAGGCTTTTTCCAGCGCGTTTCGGCGAAACAGGTCGACCATCACCCGTTTGGCGAGAGTGCACAGAAAGGAGCGCGGATCGCGGATCGTCGAGAGCGAGTCGCTGCCCATTACCCGTAGAAAAGTGTCCTGGGCAATGTCATCTGCATCAAAGGCGGACTGGAGTTTGCGCGTCAGCCAGCTTTTCAGCCAGCCGTGATGTGCGCCATAAAGCGACTCGAGCGTAAAGGAGGCAGTGGTAGTGGCGTGGTCAGACATGCGAAGTGTATCAAAAGTTAATAATCACACGATTATAGTAATATGAGAATGGTTATCATTACAATTGGAAATATAATTGTATTACGTTGAACTTCTTAATGCTTTGTTATTTATAAAAATGTTATGAGGTGGATATCGGATGGGGAAGGGGGAGTCTGCTTTTGGCATGTGACGGTTGGAATGACATCTGACCATGTCTGCTGTGAGCATGGAGCAGACGAATGCTTTAAAGCATGCTGAACTCTTTAAAAGTAAACCGTTTTTGGGAGGACACCGAGAGCAGAGCAGCTGTTACTTTTCGGGAAAAGGTGAGTTGCGGATCAGGAAATGCTCAATCGAGTCGATTAAACCGGGAGCTAAGGGGAGCGCGGGTTCAGCGTATGTCGCGATATTCGCTTTGCGATCGTCCGAAGTCACCTCTTTCATAACATGGTTCATATTGGGCAGTATAACCAGGGACGCTTGAGGATTCGCGGCCTTAAGCAGTCTTGCATCCGTTTCTTCCACCTGGAGATCGCGTTGCCCTTGTAGCACTAACACGGGTTTGGAAATACTCGAAATGAGATGACCCGGATTATATGAAAATGCATTGATCAAAAACCCCTGAACAGCAGGATTAAAGATACTTTGCAGTGCTGGGTGAATATTCGTAATATCGACTCGCCGCCGATGCTCCAGAGCATCAATTATCGGCAGTGCCTGCTTTAATAGAATTTCATTTTCCGGATTAGCGTTAAGTTGCCCCCTCAACACCTCGCCCATCGGCCTCCCGGGCGTTGCGATAAGAATCACACCGCACACATTCTCTTCTTGAGCCGAGGCAAGTGCGACTACGCCCCCTTCACTGTGCCCTAAAACCCAAATACAGGGGGTGTGCATGTGACGTCTAAGCACGTCTACCCAGGATCGAACGTCGTCAACATAGTCAGCAATCGTCACCGCATTGGCATCCTCTACGGCCATTGCGCTAGCGAACATTCCACGTTTGTCGATACGAAGCGTCGCAAAGCCTTTGGCAGCAAGGCCTTCAGCAAGAAGTCGGTAAGGCGATGCATTCACACCAAGCGGGTTGTTTCCATCCCGATCGGTTGGCCCGGAGCCAGGAATGATAAGAACAACGGCTGTTGGTTTTGAATTCGGGGTGAGTAACGTGCCTTTCAAAGGGCCTTTTGGCCCTGCGGCATCCAGGACAGTTTCGGAAAAGGTCACCGGTACTGCCGCCAGACTCACAAATGGGCAAGCGCCCAAAAGGGCAATTGAGGCGGCAATATTCATTGGAGATGTTCCTGTAAAATTCAGCGTACCCGTCAATTTATATTATAAATATGGCCTGCTCTCCATGGATTAATATATCAGCGGCGATAGAAAAGCCCTCTGCTGGCACAGAGCGGAGGTACTGGGTGAGTTTAAAGTCTGCAGTGAGCGAAGAGCGGACATCTCAACTCATTGGTGTTCCTGTCTATTGATATGAAAGCCCGGAACGGCAAGCGTCTGGAACAAATACCTGCGGCTATTATGAATGAAGTGTTGGCCAGACTAAGTTGAGGCTTTGATATGCGCAATGAGCAATGGCATAAAAGCAAAAAGCCTGCTTAGTTTCCTGAGCAGGCTTCTTAAATATGGCTCCTCTGACTGGACTCGAACCAGTGACATACGGATTAACAGTCCGCCGTTCTACCGACTGAACTACAGAGGAATCGTTTGAACGAGGCGCATATTAGCGAGGGTGGTGAGGCTTGTCAAAGGGGTAAATACATTTGTGTGTTCGTTTGCTGACAAAATCAGCAAAGCGGCGATCTTTCCGTCTTTTTATGCTTTTGCCCCATTCTGGTGCGTGTCTACCTCTTCCAGGGCAGACTGAATGAGATACTTAGGTGTGCAGAATGATCTTTCTCCGCTTTTACTCCTGACTTTACGCGGCTTTAACCGTAAAACACCGTTTTAGACGAAAGTGGCAAGCATCTTGCAGTCCTGAATTTAATGACTGCCAGCACGGGTTCTGGTATTCCGACAGGAGGCAAAATGAACTTCAGACGACTGAAATATTTCGTGAAAATCGTCGATATTGGTAGCCTGACCCAGGCAGCGGAAGTGTTGCACATTGCGCAACCCGCGCTGAGCCAGCAGGTCGCTACGCTGGAAGGTGAGCTCGATCAGCAATTGCTGATTCGTACCAAGCGTGGCGTCACGCCGACGGAAGCAGGAAAAGTGCTATATACCCACGCCCGGACGATTTTACGTCAGTGCGAACAGGCGCAACTTGCGGTTAATAACGTGGGCCAGACCTTGAGTGGACAGGTCTCTATCGGCCTTGCGCCGGGGACAGTCGCGTCATCCATTACCATGCCGTTATTACAGACGCTACGTGCCGAACTGCCTGATGTGCTGGTCTATTTGCATGAAGACAGTGGGGCAGTGCTGAATGACAAGCTGCTCAGCGGGCAATTAGATATGGCAGTGCTCTATGAGCGTTCACCTGTGGCGGGCATCAGCAGTCAACCGTTGCTTAAAGAGGATCTCTACCTGGTCGGCACGCGTGAGTGTCCTGGCCAAAGCGTCGATTTAGCCGCAGTGGCGCAGATGAATTTGTTCCTGCCACGGGATTACAGCGCGGTTCGCCTGCGCGTGGATGAAGCTTTTTCGCTACGTCGCTTAACGGCTAAAGTGATTGGCGAAATTGAGTCTATCTCCACCCTAACGGCCGCCATTGCCAGTGGTATGGGTGTCACAGTGTTGCCTGAGTCGGCCGCCCGTTCATTATGCAATGCGGCTAACGGCTGGATGGCACGCATCACAACACCATCGATGAATCTGCCATTATCGTTGAACGTATCAGCCAGAGGGAGCTTATCGCCCCAGGCGCAGGCCGTGAAGGAGATCCTGTTGTCGCTGGTCAGCCGTCCGGCGCTGGAAAATCGCGAGCTGCAGCTGGTCAGCTAAACCTTATTCCCACAAGGAATAAGATGCAGGTTTTTATTATTTGTTATGCCGGGCATCAGACTTTAACAATAGCGTAATGTCTGATGTGCCCGGAGCGAAACGTGAATTTCCAGCAACTTAAAATAATCCGCGAGGCGGCCCGTCAGGATTACAACCTGACAGAGGTCGCGAATATACTGTACACCTCGCAGTCGGGTGTCAGCCGACACATTCGTGAACTTGAAGATGAACTTGGCATCGAGATTTTTATCCGTCGCGGTAAACGCCTGTTGGGCATGACCGAACCGGGTAAAGCCTTGCTGATTATTGCCGAGCGTATTCTGAATGAGGCCAGTAATGTTCGTCGACTGGCGGATCTGTTTACCAATGACACGTCCGGCGTTCTGACGATTGCCACCACGCATACCCAGGCACGCTATAGCTTGCCTGCGGTGATAAAAGCCTTTCGTGAGCTGTTCCCTGAGGTGCGTCTGGAACTTATTCAGGGTACGCCACAGGAGATTGATGTCCTGCTACAAAATGGCGGGGCAGATATCGGAATTGCCAGTGAGCGGCTGAGCAGCGATCCATTGTTGGTGGCTTTTCCCTGGTTTCGTTGGCACCACAGCCTGCTTGTTCCTCACGACCATCCATTAGTGAAAGCTTCTCCACTCACGCTGGAGTCTATCGCTCACTGGCCGTTAATTACCTATCGTCAGGGGATTACAGGGCGTTCCCGCATCGATGAAGCATTTGCTCGCAAAGGGCTGATACCGGATATTGTTCTCAGCGCCCAGGACTCGGATGTGATTAAAACTTACGTGTCGCTGGGGTTGGGGATTGGGCTGGTGGCAGAGCAATCCAGCGGCGAGCAGGAAGAGGGGACCTTAACCCGTCTTGATACCCGGCATTTGTTTGATGCAAATACCGTTTGGCTAGGGCTTAAACGCGGACAGTTGCAGCGCAACTACGTCTGGCGATTCATCGAGCTATGCAATGCAGGGTTATCCGTCGATGAAATTAAGCGCCAGGCGATGGAGCCAGATGAGGCGGTGATTGATTATCAGATTTAACTACAAAAGCCCGTGAGTAAACGGGCTTCCCTGACGTCGCTGAATGGCGGGTAGAAAGCTGCGTTACCTCAAAGTCTCCAGCCTCAGATCCTGCGTCGGTACCCGCGACAATATCGAACAAGACACCGCTCGTCCCGAATCCGCATAAATAAACTGAAATCCATTCTTCACCGAAAGAACATCTCGATTGGTAAACATATAGAATTTATTACTCTGACTACGCCGGGCATCGGAAACATAAAAACTATTGTTTTCCCACAGCTCGCTAACGTGTTGGAACAGATGAAATGTCACCTCCGCCCAGCCTCTGTCCGGGCAACGTAGCGTGACTTTCTCACCGGCTATTGTACTAAGTGGAATTACTAATAAAGCGGTTAGCGCTGCTTTCAGCAGTATCGGCATGGGCAAGTATGGGGCTCATTTTGATGTCGTTGCACGATAAGATACTTAACCATGACGTTAACGAATTGGATCATAGAGACATTTTGCATAAGCAGACGGACATTCTCCCGTCGTCAGTATGGAAAAGCCTGGATGTGGAGTGAAGTGCTTTACCCGGCAAATGGGATCGCAGAAAAGCAAAAAGCCTGCTTAGTTTCCTGAGCAGGCTTCTTAAATATGGCTCCTCTGACTGGACTCGAACCAGTGACATACGGATTAACAGTCCGCCGTTCTACCGACTGAACTACAGAGGAATCGTTTGAACGAGGCGAATATTAGCGATGCCGCTCAGCGTTGTCAAAGCCTGAATGGATAAATGCGATCGTTTGCTGAAATATTCCCCATTTCGCCGCTTATTCAGACGCAACCGGTTGTTTTATGCACTTTTCGCGTTCGGGGCGCGGGTATTTCCACAACCAGCGGCCGGTAACCATACGCCAGTAAAATAACGCGGCGCGTACGGCCCAGTCGAAGAACATACCTAACCAAACGCCGACAACGCCCCATCCTAATACGATACCCAGGGTGTAACCCGCGACTACACGGCAGCCCCACATGCCCAGCATCGATACCCACATAGCAAAACGTGCATCTCGCGCACCTTTAAAGCCTGCTGGTAACACCCAGGATGCAGCCCATATCGGCATAAATGCTGCGTTGAGCCAAATCAGGATGACTATGACCTCTTTTACATCCTGATCGTGGGTATAAAATGAGGCCATCACTCCGGCGAAAGGAGCGGTTAGCCAGGCAATTGCCGTCAGGCCGATCGTCGACAGCCAGAATACATGCCGCAGCTGGATTTCAGCCTGGGCAATCTGACCATTTCCCAGACGCCTGCCGGTAATGATTGTCGACGCGGAACCTAAAGCATTCCCCGGTAAGTTGATAAGCGCGGCGATAGAAAATGCAATAAAATTCCCGGCGATAACGCTGGTTCCCATGCCTGAAACAAACATCTGCGTCAAAAGTTTACCGCCATTGAACAGCACTGACTCGATACTTGCCGGAATGCCGATCCCCATCACCTCCCAGATAATGGCGAGATTGAGTGGCTTAAAATAGCTTTTGAAGGGAATTCGCAGCGCGGGGTTAAAACCAATCATCAGTACCCAGATGATGGCAATCGCCCCGATGTAGCGCGAAATGGTCAGTCCCAGGCCTGCTCCCACAAATCCCAGACCTTGCCAGGAAAAGATCCCGTAAATCAGGATGCTACTGATGATGATATTCAGGATGTTCATGCCGCCGTTAATCAACAACGGTATTTTTGTATTTCCGGCTCCACGTAGTGCGCCACTACCGATCAGCGCAATGGCTGCCGCCGGGTAGCTGAGCACCGTCAGCTCCAGATAGGTGAGTGCCAAAGCTTTAACGTCTGGCGTTGCTTCACCTGCCACAACGTCAATAATCTGTTGACCAAAATAGTGAATGACAGCTGCCAGAACGGTAGCAAAAATTGTCATGATCACCAGTGATTGTCTGGCCGCGGCTCTGGCCCGTCGACGATCTCGTTTTCCGAGGCTAAATGCTACAACCACGGTGGTGCCCAGATCGATGGCGGCGAAAAATGCCATGATGACCATATTAAAGCTGTCGGCGAGTCCGACACCGGCCATCGCTTCTTTTCCCAACCAGCTGACCAGGAAGGTACTGAGAACACCCATCAATAGCACACAGGTGTTTTCCAGAAAAATGGGGACAGCCAGCGGAGTGATTTCGCGCCAAAAGAGAACCTTATAACTCTTGCGTTTGGCATACCAGGGCGTGCGGGAAGCGACCTGGCGTAAGGCAGCGGAGACGTTCAAAGTGGACCTTAACGAAGAAAGTTGAAACCTCATTTCAAATGATGAGGGAGAATCAAAAAAGCTGCAAAGTTTTTTCTATTTAAAATGTCTGTAAATGCAACAAACTGTCGAGAGAAGCATCAATTGATTCGCATTCGAGGAAATGGGGTTTGACAAAATTTTTTTCGCCGCTAAGATAAGCCTCCACAACGATTCCTCTGTAGTTCAGTCGGTAGAACGGCGGACTGTTAATCCGTATGTCACTGGTTCGAGTCCAGTCAGAGGAGCCATATTTAAGAAGCCTGCTCAGGAAACTGAGCAGGTTTTTTTTGCTTTTTGTTTCAAGTCTGGTCGAGTGAAGCTACACCGGAATCTTACGCCGGGAAATCCCCATGCTGACGTGCAACCAACGTCAGAATGGAATACAGCGCCACCGCCTGCTGGTGCTGATTAAAGATCTCCACCGACCACTCCACCACGCCGGTCGCTTTTTCTTCGGCATTGCGCTGACGTTTCACCGTTTTGCGTTTGCAGGTTAAACGCACCTGGATAGTGTCGCCCGGCTTAACCGGCTCGATAAAGCGCAGGTTTTCCATGCCATAGTTGGCAATCACCGGACCGACGCCCGCGTCAACAAACAGACCGGCTGCGGCGGAAATCAGGAAGTAACCGTGCACCACGCGCTCGCCGAAAATGGAATCGGCTGCTGCAATCTTGTCCATATGGGCGTAGAAGTGGTCACCGCTGAGGCAGGCAAAGTTAACGATATCCGCTTCGGTCAGTGTACGACGTGGCGTCAGCAGGCTGTCGCCCGGCTGGATCTCTTCGAAGTATTTACGAAACGGGTGAATACGATCTTCCTCTACCCGAGCGCCACGCACCCACTGTTGGCTTACCGCCGCGAGCATGGTTGGGCTGCCCTGAATGGCGGTGCGTTGCATGTAGTGTTTCACCGCACGCAGACCGCCCAGCTCTTCACCGCCGCCTGCACGTCCAGGCCCGCCGTGGACCAGCTGTGGCAGCGGAGAGCCGTGACCGGTCGATTCCGCCGAGGACTCTTCGTTCAGCACCTGAATACGCCCGTGGGCGCGGGCCGCACCGAGGATAAACTCTCGCGCCAGTTCGCCGCTCGCCGTCACCAGCGTTCCTGCCAGACTGCCTTCACCGGCGCGCGCCAGCGTCATGGCATGCCCGGTATTTTGATACGGCATCAGCGTGGCGACCGGACCAAAGGCTTCAATTGCATGTACCGCGGCAATTTCATCCGGCTGCGGACAAAACAGCAGCGTTGGCGGGAAGAAAGCCCCAGCCGTGCTCAGATCTGCTTTTCCGCCCAGCAGCACCTCACACCCGGCTTCAACCAGACGATTCACATTATCCTGCACGTCCTGACGCTGATCGTTATTCACCAGCGACCCCATCTTCACGCCTTCCTGCGCCGGATCGCCCACTACCACTTTTTGCAGACGGGTAATCAGCGCCTCGCTGACTGCTTTCACCTGCGCCTGTGGCACGATAATGCGGCGGATAGCGGTACATTTCTGCCCGGCTTTGGTCGTCATCTCGCGCACGACTTCACGTACAAACAATGCAAACTCAGGCTGTTCTGGGGTGACGTCATCACCAAGCACACAGCAGTTGAGTGAATCCGCTTCCATGGTGAATGGAACCGATTTAGCCACCAGGTTGGGGTGCACGCGCAACTGCTGCCCGGTATGAGCAGAACCGGTAAAGGTCACCACATCCTGGCTGTCGAGGTGATCGAGCAGGTCACCCGCGCCGCCACAGATAAGGCTAATTGCGCCGTTCGGTACCAGGCCACTGTCGATAATCGCTTTCACCATTGCCTGAGTGAGCTGCGCGGTGGCGGTTGCAGGTTTGATAATGGCTGGCATCCCGGCAAGCCAGGTTGGCGCCAGCTTCTCCAGCATACCCCAGCAGGGGAAGTTAAAGGCGTTGATATGCACCGCAACACCGGATTTGGAGGTCAGCACGTGGCGTGCGGCAAAACCGCCCTGTTTGGACAGCGGGATCAGTTCGTCTTCCGGCCACAGTGTATCGTCCGGCAGCTCGCGGCCACCGAGACTGGCATAAGTGAAAAGCGTGCCAATGCCGCCTTCGATATCGACCCAGCTGTCACCGCGCGTTGCTCCGGTTTGCGCAGATATGGCATAGAAATCGGCTTTCAGTTCCATTAAATGCTTCGCCACCGCTTTTAGCATCGCGCTGCGCTCAATAAAACTCATTGCCTGTAACGCTTTGCCGCCGTGCTCAATAGCAAAGCGGCGCGCCTGCGCCATATCCAGTCCAACGCTTGTCACTTCCCAAAGCGCTTCACCGGTAAGGGCGTGGTGGATGGTGCGGGTGCGGCCCCGGCCTGTCTGCCAGGCACCGGATAAATAACTGGCTAACTGCTGCATCGTTAATCTCCAGATGTGTTCCGTAATATCTCTTTAAATAGTTCTTTTATGAATCACAAAATGCAAGCGAGATTTTAATAATTTATTAACAATGAGATCGCGAACACCTTACCTTCATTGGTTATCTATCTGTTATTAATGGATAAACAAAAACCATTTGCGACAAGCATCGCAAAACCAGCAAACAAAATTTGTGGTTTTATTTAACCAAGATGTAACTTTTATAAAACAAAGTGATTCACAAATATTGATTTGTTGAAATTATCGGAATCATAAGGTGATGACGTGACAGAAGAACAACGCTTTGACCAGCGCATCGCGCAGGAAACGGCCATCGAGCCGCAGGACTGGATGCCGGACGCATACCGTAAGACGCTGATCCGCCAGATTGGCCAGCATGCGCACTCGGAAATTGTCGGCATGTTACCGGAAGGCAACTGGATAACCCGCGCACCCACGCTGCGGCGTAAGGCCATTCTGCTGGCAAAAGTACAGGACGAGGCCGGACACGGTCTGTACCTCTACAGCGCGGCGGAAACACTGGGCTGCGCGCGTGAAGATCTGTACCAGAAGATGCTCGACGGCCAGATGAAATACTCCTCCATCTTCAACTACCCAACTCTGAGCTGGGCGGATATCGGTGTGATCGGCTGGCTTGTCGATGGCGCGGCGATTGTTAACCAGGTGGCGCTGTGTCGTACCTCCTACGGCCCGTATGCCAGGGCGATGGTCAAAATCTGCAAAGAAGAGAGCTTCCATCAGCGTCAGGGCTTCGAAGCGTGTATGGCGCTGGCTACCGGTAGCGAGGAACAGCGTCAGATGCTGCAGGACGCCATCAACCGTTTCTGGTGGCCTGCGCTGATGATGTTTGGCCCGAACGACGACAACTCACCGAACAGCGCCCGCAGCATGGCGTGGAAAATCAAACTGCACTCCAACGACGAACTGCGTCAGCGCTTTGTTGATAACACGGTCCCGCAGGTAGAAATCCTCGGTATGACCGTGCCGGACGCCGACCTAAAGCTTGATGAAGCGACGGGGAAATATCGATTCGGTGAGATCGACTGGCAGGAATTTAATGAGGTCATCAACGGTCGTGGTGTCTGCAACCACGAACGTCTGGGCGCAAAGCGTAAGGCCTGGGAAGAAGGGGCATGGGTGCGCGAGGCCGCACTGGCGCACGCCGAAAAGCAACAGGCCCGCGACGCGGCGTAAGGAGAGAGTCATGAGCAAAACATACTGGCCGTTATACGAAGTTTTTGTCCGCAGCAAACAGGGGTTATCGCACCGTCACGTTGGCAGTCTGCATGCCGCCGATGACCAGATGGCGCTGGAAAATGCCCGCGACGCCTACACTCGCCGCAGCGAAGGCTGCTCCCTCTGGGTGGTGAAAGCCAGCGAAATTGTTGCGTCGCAGCCGGAAGAACGCGGTGAATTTTTCGACCCGGCGGAGAGCAAAGTCTATCGCCATCCCACGTTCTACACCGTGCCGGACGGCATGGAACATATGTGAGGCAACGATGAATAACCTGAATCCCGTTGCAACCTATGCCCTGCGTCTGGGCGATAACGGCCTGGTGCTGGCTCAGCGTCTGGGTGCCTGGTGCGGCCATGCGCCGGAGCTGGAGATTGATCTGGCGCTGGCTAATATCGGCCTCGACCTGCTGGGGCAGGCGCGCAACTTCCTCAGCTACGCAGCCGAACTGGCGGGTAGCGGCGACGAAGACACGCTGGCTTTTGGTCGTGATGAGCGTCAGTTCCGCAATCTGTTGCTGGTGGAACAGCCTAACGGCAACTTTGCCGACACGATCGCTCGCCAGTTCTTTATCGACGTCTGGCACGTGGCGCTGTTCACTCGTTTGGTTAACAGCCGCGATAAGCAGATTGCGGCTATCGCCGCCAAAGGACTGAAAGAGGTGCGTTATCACCAGCGCTTCAGCCGCGGCTGGCTGGAGCGACTGGGGAATGGTACTGACTACTCCGCGCAACTGATGCAGAAGGCGGTGGACAATCTGTGGCGTTACACCGGCGAATTGTTCCTCGCCGACGAACTGGAAATTGGTCTGGCCAGGCAGGGCATTGCCGTCGATCCACGCGAACTGCAAACCGAATGGCAGACGACGGTACACACTGCGCTGATTGATTCTGGTTTACACGTTCCGCAAGAGGCGGCGTTTCGCAACGGCGGCAAGCAGGGGCTACACAGCGAACATCTCGGGCCGATGTTGGCGGAGATGCAGTACTTGCAGCGTGCGTATCCTGGTCAGCAGTGGTAGCAGGGGGGGCTATGCAACGTCTTACCGCGATCGCACCGCCAGAGGTGCACACCGTTTGGGGGCTGTTAAGTGCGATTTCCGATCCGGAAGTGCCGGTGCTGACCATCACCGATCTCGGCATGGTACGCAGCGTTGAGCGCTGCGGCGACGGCTGGGTAATCGGCTTTACGCCGACGTACTCCGGCTGCCCGGCCACCGAGCATCTACTGGGTGAAATTCGCGCGGTGATGGCGGAGCACGGCTATACGCCAGTACATATCGTCCTGCAGCTTGACCCACCGTGGACCACTGACTGGATGAGCCCGGACGCCCGCGAACGCCTGCGCCAGTATGGTATCAGCCCGCCGCAGGCCCACGCCTGTCATGCCGAAATGCCAACTGACGTACAGTGCCCGCGCTGCGCCAGCACCCATACCTCGCTGATTAGCGAATTCGGTTCCACGGCCTGTAAAGCGTTATATCGCTGCGACAGCTGCCGTGAACCCTTTGATTACTTTAAATGTATTTGAGGTTGCGATGACAACATTTCATTCGCTTACCGTGGCCAACGTCGAAGCGGAAACGCGCGATGCGGTGACCATCACTTTCACCATTCCTGACGCGCTGCGTAATGACTACGCCTTTCGACCGGGCCAGCATTTGACGCTGAAAGCTCACCTCGGTGGAGAAGAGCTGCGTCGTTGTTACTCCATTTGTCGCAGCCGCTCGCCGTCGGAAATTAGCGTCGCGGTTAAAGCTATCGACGGTGGGCGTTTCTCCCGCTATGCCCAGCAGGATATCCAGCAGGGTATGACGCTGGAAGTGATGGTGCCGCAAGGCCATTTTGGCTACCAGCCGCAGGCCGAGCGCGAAGCTGAATATCTGGCGATAGCCGCCGGGTCCGGCATTACGCCGATGATGGCGATTATTGAAGCGACGCTGACGACCGAACCGGCCAGCCAGTTCACGCTGATCTACGGCAACCGCAGCAGCCACAGCATGATGTTCCGTCAGGCGCTGGCCGATCTGAAAGACCGCTATCCGCAGCGTTTACAGGTGGTGCACCTGTTCAGTCAGGAGTCGATGGACAGCGATCTGCTACAGGGTCGTATTGACGGCGACAAACTGCGTGCGCTGGGCAAAAACTTGCTCGATTTCAGCCGCTTTGATGACGCCTTTATCTGTGGCCCATCGGCGATGATGGATGAAGCCGAAGTGGCACTGCGTGAACTGGGTATAGCGGAAAAATCCATTCACCTTGAGCGTTTTAATACGCCGGGGACCAGCGTGAAACGCGCCACCGGCATCCAGGCGGAAGGCCGCACGGTCACCCTTCGTCAGGATGGGCGCGATCGCCTGATTTCACTGAATGCGGAAGATGACAGCATTCTCGACGCCGCGCTGCGCCAGGGCGCTGACCTGCCGTTCGCCTGTAAAGGCGGCGTGTGCGCCACCTGCAAATGCAAGGTGGTCAGTGGCGAGGTGGCGATGGCCGCCAACTACAGCCTTGAAGCCGATGAACTGGCGGCGGGCTATGTGCTGAGCTGCCAGGCGCTGCCAACCAGCGGTGACGTAGTGGTCGACTTCGATGCGCGGGGGATGGCATGAGCGAACTGCTGATTTCCCGTCACGACCGTGTACTGCAACTGACTCTGAACCGTCCGCAGGCGCGTAACGCCCTGAACAATGCGCTGCTAACGCAGATTGCTGACGCGCTGGAAAGCGCGGCGGCGGACGCCAGCATCAGCGTTTGCGTGATTAGCGGCAACACGCGCTATTTCGCCGCCGGGGCCGATCTCAATGAAATGGCGGAAAAAGATCTGCCCGCCACTTTCGACGATATTCGCCCACACCTGTGGGCACGTATTGATGCCTTCAACAAGCCGTTGATCGCGGTGGTTAACGGTTACGCACTGGGCGCGGGCTGCGAGCTGGCGCTGCTGTGCGACCTGGTGATTGCCGGGGATAACGCGCGCTTTGGTCTGCCGGAGATTACTCTCGGCACCATGCCAGGGGCGGGCGGTACGCAGCGGCTTATCCGTTGTGTTGGCAAAGCGCTGGCCAGCCGAATGGTGCTGAGCGGTGAAAGCATTGATGCCGAACGAGCACAACGGGCCGGGCTGGTGAGTGACATTCACCCGGCGAACCTCTCCGATGAATACGCGCTCAAGCTGGCGGCGACCATCGCCCGTCACTCACCGCTGGCGCTGCGGGCGGCAAAACAGTCTCTACGCGCTGCGCAAGAAGTGGGTCTCCAGGCCGGTCTGGTGCAGGAACGTCAGCTGTTTACGCTGCTGAGCGGCACCGAAGATCGTCGTGAAGGCGTCAGCGCCTTTTTAGACAAACGCACACCGGAATTTAAAGGACGCTAATCGTGGACGCATTTATTCTCAGCGAAGTGGAGCAGGGCGTGATGACTATCACCCTGAACCGCCCGGACCGACTCAACAGCTTTAACGACGTGATGCACCAGCAACTCGCCGACTGCCTGAAACAGGCCGAGCGCGACGACGCCATTCGTTGCCTGCTGATCACCGGTGCCGGACGCGGGTTTTGCGCCGGACAGGATCTGAACGACCGTAACGTTGACCCGAGCGGCCTCGCGCCGGATCTGGGCATGTCGGTGGAACGCTTCTACAACCCGCTGGTGCGCCGCTTAGCCGCGCTGCCGAAGCCGGTTATCTGTGCCGTCAACGGCGTTGCCGCTGGTGCCGGTGCCACGCTGGCCATGGGCTGCGACATCGTCCTCGCCGCGCGCTCGGCGAAGTTTGTCATGGCCTTCAGCAAGCTCGGCCTGGTGCCGGACTGCGGCGGAAGCTGGGTGCTGCCGCGCGTAGCCGGTCGCGCTCGCGCCGTCGGCTTACTGATGCTTGGCGATAACCTCAGCGCCGAACAGGCCGCGCAGTGGGGCATGATCTGGCAAGTGGTCGACGATGCCGAGTTGAAAGATACCGCGTTGACCATGGCACGCCGTTTCGCGACGCAGCCGACCTATGGCCTGGGGCTGATTAAGAAAGCCTTGCAGCTTTCCGAAACCAACACGCTGGATCAGCAGCTTGAGCTTGAGCGCGACTACCAGCGCATGGCCGGTCGCAGCGACGACTATCGCGAAGGGGTCAGCGCCTTTCTCGGCAAACGCCCACCACAGTTCAGCGGGAAATAAGCCATGATGAAAACACTTCACCGCGTTGCCGTGATCGGCGGCGGAACAATGGGTGCAGGCATTGCCGAGGTGGCTGCCAGCGCCGGGCATTCGGTCCTGCTGTATGACATTTCCGCTGAGGCGATTACTCGCGCCATTGAGGGTATTCGCCAGCGACTCGACGTTCGTGTTGGTCGTGGAAAAATTAGTGCGGAACAGGCCAGTGAGCTGCTGGCACGAATCGTACCCGCGACTGAACTGAATCAGCTTGCCGATGCACAACTGGTGATTGAAGCCGCTTCCGAGCGGCTGGAAATTAAAAAAGCGCTGTTCAGTCAGTTGGCGGAGATCTGTTTGCCGTCAACGCTGCTGACCAGTAATACCTCGTCGATCTCAATTACCGCAATTGCGGCGGGAGTGAAGCATCCGGAACGTGTGGCGGGGCTGCACTTCTTTAACCCGGCACCGGTGATGAAACTGGTGGAAGTGGTGAGCGGCCTTGCCACCTCAACTGAGGTAGTCGAGCTGCTTTGCCAGTGCGTAATCGCCTGGGGCAAGCAGCCGGTGCGCTGCCGCTCAACGCCGGGTTTTATCGTCAACCGCGTGGCGCGTCCGTACTACGCTGAAGCCTGGCGCGCGCTGGAAGAACAGGTTGCGTCAGCGGAAGTGATTGATGCGGCGCTGCGTGACGGCGGCGGCTTCCCGATGGGACCGCTGGCGCTGACCGACTTGATTGGTCAGGACGTCAATTTTGCCGTGACCTGTTCGGTGTTTAACGCCTTCTGGCAGGACCGCCGTTTTCTACCGTCTTTGCTGCAACAGGAGCTCGCTCTGGCGGGGCGTCTGGGCAAGAAGAGCGGCCACGGCGTCTATTGCTGGCCTGCTGAGGTATCGCCTGAACTGGCTGTTGCAGCGGTAGCGCCTGAAAATGCAGCAAAAAATATCAAGCGTGACGTTGTCACTGAACTGGATGATGTGCTGCTCCTTGAAACTACTGGTGAAACCGCGCTGGCCTTAAGCGTGCAGCACCAGCGCCCGGTGGTGGTGTATGACCATGCTGCGGGCGACACCGTCGTGCTGGCAAGCGCACCAACCAACCCGGATTCAGCCACCGACAAAGCGGTGTACTACTTCCAGCAGCAGGGCAAAAAAGTGCTGCGTATTGCCGACTACCCAGGGCTGCTGGTATGGCGCACGGTAGCGATGCTGGCGAACGAAGCGCTGGATGCGCTGCAAAAAGGAGTCGCCAGCGCCGAGGATATCGATACCGCCATGCGCTTGGGGGTCAACTACCCGCACGGGCCGCTGGCCTGGGGCGAATCGCTCGGCTGGGGACGTGTGCTGCGTCTGCTGGAAAATCTACAACAGCACTACGGCGAAGAACGCTATCGCCCGAGTGCGCTGCTGCGCCAGAAAGCGCTGATGGAGATGCGTCATGAGTAATGAAGCCTGGCGCAACGCCCGCGCCATGTATGTGAAAGACACCTGCGCGCAGGCGCTGGGGATTGAAATTATTGAGATGGACGACGGTTATTCGCAGATGACCATGACCGTGTCGCCGTCGCAGCTGAATGGCCATCAGACCTGTCACGGCGGGCAACTGTTTTCGCTGGCGGATACTGCCTTTGCTTACGCCTGCAACAGTCAGGGACTGGCAGCAGTAGCCTCAGCAGCCAGTATCGACTTTCTGCGTCCGGCCTTTGCAGGTGACAAACTGACCGCCACCGCGCGGGTTAAGCAGCAAGGCAAACTCACTGGCGTTTACGACATTGAAATTGTCAATCAGCAACACAAAACCGTGGCTCTGTTTCGCGGCAAATCTCACCGCATCGGTGGCACGATTACAGGAGAAGTCTAATGCGTGACGCATTTATTTGTGACGGTATTCGTACCCCGATTGGTCGCTACGGCGGGGCGCTGGCAGGCGTGCGTGCCGACGATCTGGCGGCCATCCCGTTGCGTGAATTACTCAACCGCAACCCACGCCTGGATCCCAGCGCTATTGACGATGTGATCTTCGGTTGCGCCAACCAGGCGGGCGAGGATAACCGCAACGTGGCGCATATGGCGACCCTGCTGGCGGATTATCCGCACAGCGTTGCCGGCACGACCATCAACCGTCTGTGCGGCTCCGGGCTTGATGCGATCGGCTTCGCTGCTCGCACGATCAAAGCCGGTGATGCCGATCTGCTGATTGCCGGTGGCGTTGAGTCAATGTCACGCGCGCCGTTTGTAATGGGCAAAGCGACCGCGCCGTTTCAGCGTCAGGCAGAGATGTTTGATACCACCATTGGCTGGCGTTTTGTGAACCCGCTCATGCAGCAACAATTCGGAACTGACAGCATGCCCGAAACGGCGGAGAATGTAGCTGAATTGTTAAATATAAGCCGAGAGGACCAGGACGCCTTTGCGTATCGCAGCCAGCAGCGCACGGCGAAAGCCCAGTGTGACGGCATTCTGGCGCAGGAAATTGTGCCGGTACAAATCATTGGCAAGAAAGGGGCAGTTAGCGCAGTACGTGAAGATGAACATCCGCGTGCAGAAACCACGCTGAAGCAACTCGCACAACTGAAAACACCGTTTCGTAAGAACGGCGTGGTCACCGCAGGCAATCCTCTGGGGTGAACGACGGCGCGGCAGCAATGATCGTAGCCAGCGAGCAACACATAAAGGCCCAGGGACTAACGCCGCGTGCACGCATTGTCGCCATGGCGACCGCGGGCGTTGAACCGAAGTACATGGGTCTTGGGCCAGTTCCTGCGGTACGAAAAGTGCTGGAGCGCGCCGGGCTGAATATCAACGATATGGATGTGATTGAGCTGAATGAAGCCTTTGCCGCCCAGGCGTTGGGTGTGATGAGACAGCTTGGACTGGCAGATGACGCAGAACACGTGAATCCCAATGGGGGGGCTATCGCTTTAGGTCACCCGCTGGGGATGAGCGGTGTGCGGTTAGCGCTGGCCGCAACGCTGGAGCTGGAACGACGCAATGGACGTTATGCGCTGTGTACGATGTGTATTGGCGTGGGTCAGGGCATTGCCATGATCCTTGAGCGAGTGTGAGCTAATTGACCTGCGAGTGCCCTACAAAATGACAACGACAACAACAAAATTAGATCCGATTGAAACCGCATCGCGTGACGAATTACAGGCTTTGCAAACCGAGCGCCTGAAATGGACGTTAAAACACGCCTATGAAAATGTCCCGATGTATCGCCGTAAGTTCGACGCGGCGGGGGTTCACCCGGATGATTTCCGTGAGCTGAGCGATCTGAGCAAGTTTCCCTGCACCACCAAGCAGGACCTGCGTGACAACTATCCCTTCGACACCTTCGCGGTACCGATGGAGCAGGTGGTGCGTATCCATGCATCATCCGGCACCACGGGTAAACCGACTGTGGTGGGCTATACGCAAAATGATATTGATACCTGGGCTAATATCGTCGCCCGCTCGCTGCGTGCCGCAGGCGGTACCGCGAAAGATAAAATCCACGTCGCTTATGGCTATGGCCTTTTCACCGGCGGCCTGGGCGCGCACTACGGCGCGGAGCGCTTAGGGGCAACGGTTATCCCAATGTCCGGCGGGCAGACTGAAAAGCAGGCGCAGCTGATTCGCGATTTCAAACCTGACATGATTATGGTCACGCCGTCTTACTGCCTGAACCTGATTGAAGAGCTGGAGCGCCAGATGGGCGGTGACGCGCGGGGTTGTTCACTGCGTACCGGTGTATTTGGCGCAGAACCGTGGACCACGGGGATGCGCGCGGAGATCGAACGTCGCCTCGGTATTACGGCGCTGGATATTTATGGCCTCTCGGAAGTGATGGGGCCGGGCGTGGCGATGGAGTGCATCGAAACGGGTGATGGTCCGACAATATGGGAGGATCATTTCTTCCCGGAAGTGGTCAATCCGGATGACGGTACGCCACTGGCCGACGGTGAGCATGGCGAACTGCTGTTCACCACGCTGACGAAAGAGGCGCTGCCGGTTATTCGTTATCGTACCCGCGACCTGACGCGCCTTCTGCCCGGTACCGCGCGCACGATGCGTCGTATGGATCGCATAAGCGGGCGCAGTGACGACATGCTCATTATTCGTGGCGTCAACGTTTTCCCGTCTCAGGTAGAAGAAGAGATCCTCAAGATTGATCATCTGGCCCCGCATTATCAGCTTGAAGTGGATCGCCGTGGCCATCTTGATTCACTTTCGGTACGCGTGGAGCTTAAAGAGAGTAGCCTTGTGCTAAGCCACGAGCAGCGTTGCCAGATTTGCCATCATTTGCGTCATCGTATTAAGTCGATGGTGGGTATTTCCACCGACGTAAGCATTGTTAACTGCGGCAGCATCCCGCGCTCTGAAGGTAAGGCGTGCCGGGTGTTCGACCTGCGCAAAGTTGCCGCCAACGGTTAACCCTGTAGGCCTGATAAGCGTAGCGCCATCAGGCAGAACAGTGCAACGCTGCCGGATGGCGGCGTTGCCTTATCCGGCCTACAAACTCCTGGCGTTTCGCTGCTTTATTCCTGTGCTATGATTCAAAAAGGACAAAAATAACAACACTATGAATCATATGGAAAAACTCGATAATTTTATTCAGCAGGCGGTCACCGCGATGCCGGTCAGCGGCACCTCGCTTATCGCCTCGCTTTACGGGGACTGTTTATCGCAACGCGGTGGAGAAGTCTGGCTCGGTAGCGTTGCCGCGCTGCTGGAAGGGCTTGGCTTCGGTGAACGTTTTGTACGTACCGCGCTGTTTCGCCTTAATAAAGAAGAATGGCTGGATGTGGTACGTATCGGCCGCCGCAGTTTCTACCGCCTGAGCGATAAAGGGCTACGCTTGACGCGCCGCGCCGAGAGCAAAATCTATCGTGCCAGCGCCCCTGAGTGGGACGGTACCTGGCTGCTGCTGCTGTCGGAGGGGCTGGAGAAAAATACCCTGGCCGAAGTTAAAAAGCAGCTGTTATGGCAAGGTTTTGGCGTACTGGCGCCGAGTCTGCTGGCGTCGCCATCGCAAAAGCTGGCGGACGTACAGTCGCTACTCCATGAAGCTGGGGTAGCGGAAAACGTCATCGTTTTTGAGGCGCATTCGCCGTTGGCACTCTCCCGCGCTGCGCTGCGTGAGCGGGTAGAAGGGTGCTGGCACTTAACCGAACAAAATGCCATGTACGAGGCGTTTATCACTCTGTTCCGTCCGTTGTTACCGCTGCTGCGTGACGCCGGACCGGACGAGCTTACGCCAGAGCGCTGCTTCCAGATCCGCCTGTTGCTCATTCACTTCTATCGTCGGGTTGTGCTCAAAGATCCGCTGCTGCCGGAAGAATTGTTGCCTGCTCACTGGCTGGGCCAGACGGCGCGTCAGCTGTGCATTAATATTTATCAACGTGTTGCGCCCGGCGCCCAGGTTTTCGTCAGCGAAAAAGGCGAGAGTTCGGTGGGGGAACTGCCCGCGCCGGGGCCGCTCTATTATCAACGTTTCGGCGGATTAGCCGAGGTGTAACAGGAGAAGCCATGCCGATTTACCAGATTGACGGGATGATCCCGGTAGTTCCTGCAGAAAGCTATGTTCACCCAACCGCAGTGCTGATTGGCGATGTCATTCTCGGCAAAGGTGTTTATGTTGGTCCCAACGCCAGCCTGCGCGGAGATTTTGGGCGTATCGTGGTTAAAGATGGGGCGAATATCCAGGATAACTGCGTGATGCACGGATTTCCCGGCCAGGATACGGTGGTGGAAGAGGACGGACATATCGGCCACGGGGCGATTCTGCACGGCTGTGTGATTGGGCGGAACGCGCTGGTCGGCATGAGTGCGGTGATTATCGATGGCGCGACCATCGGTGAAAACAGTATCGTTGGTGCCTCGGCGTTTGTGAAAGCGCGCGCTGAGATGCCTGCCAACCATCTGATTGTCGGCAGCCCGGCGAAAGCGATTCGCATGTTAACTGAGCAGGAACTGGTGTGGAAAAAACAGGGCACTCGCGAGTATCAGGTGCTGGTGGGGCGCTGTCAGCAGACGCTTGCCGAAGTGAAGCCGCTGACTGCGGTAGAACCCGACAGAAAGCGGCTGGAGTTTGATGAGAATTTGCAACCTAAGTCAGCGAGTTAGCGATTCTACGCAATACCCGGTGTCAGAACTGATAGCTGGCGGTGATGCTGACGTTGCGCGGCTCACCATAAACGATAGAACCGTCGATATTCGTGTCGTAGGTTTTATCGAACAGGTTATTAAGGTTACCCTGCACTGAGAAGTTTTTTGTTACCTGGTAGCGGGTGAACAAATCTACCAGGGCGTAGCTTCCCTGTTGCGCGCGGAATGTGCCATAAGGCGTGACTGTATCGCTGTAAACACGATTCTGCCAGTTAACTCCACCGCCGACGGTCAGTTCCGGCATGGCTGGCAGGCGATAACGGGTAAACAGTTTGACCGTGGTCCGCGGCAGGTTTGGGTTTACTGCATTGCCTTCGTTGTCTTCTGCAACATAGCGTGTCGCACCAAACGTCATCTGCCAGTTATCAGTGATCGCACCGTTAACTTCGAATTCGACCCCTTTGCTGACCGTGCCATCCATCGCTTTAAAGGCCGTGTCGCCATTGCTACCGGCGATTGGCACGCCGGTTGATTGCGCTACGTTATCCTGTTCAATGCGGAACACCGCGAGCGTGGTGGTTAAACGGCTGTTCATCCAGTCGGACTTCAGACCAAGCTCATAGTTGTTGCCGGTGATCGGAGAGAGATATTTACCGGAGCTGTCGCGCTTGTTCTGCGGCTGGAAGATTGAGGTATAGCTGGCGTAGGTAGACCAGTTATCGTCAATGTCATATACCAGACCCGCATACGGCGTGGTGTGGTTTTGCTCCATGCTGTAGGTCAGGGTGTCGATACGCCAGTTGGTGTAACGTGCGCCGACAATCAAATGCAGTGGGTCAGCCAGCGAAATACGCGTTGCGGCGTACAGCGATTTCATGTGCGTGGTATCGTCCTGAGCCAATGACTGCGGGTTCCAGTTGGTTTCCGGGAAGTTACCATCGTAGGTATAGAAACTGCCGATTTCGTTGGGGAAAACGTTCGCCCACGAGCTTTCATAACGGTTATTCTGTTTACTGTAGCTGCCGCCCAACATCAGATTATGCTGACGACCAAACAGATCGTAACCGCCGTCCGCGAATAGATCGACAGCATCCACTTTACGTTTGCCGCTGTTCCAGCCGGTTCCTCCGACGTTGCCATATGGGCCAATCAGCGTGCCGTCGGCCTTATTAACATAGGCATCGACGTACATCATTTTACTGTCGAACTTGACCTCGGAGTGGGTGGCGTTCATGGTCGCCTGCCAGGTATCGGCAAAACGTTGTTTGATGGTGACAAACACTTTGTTGAAGTCTTTATCGTTGTAAGCCCAGTCCGGCGCAGTGCTGCGCGAACGGTCATAGCTGTTTTTACTGCCATCGGTATTCCAGCGCGGCAATCCACCCCAGGTTGGGCTGTTGATATCAATGCGCTGATATTCATAGCCCGCAGACAGGCTGGTGGTGTCACCCAAATCGGCATCGACAATCCCAGAGAAGAACATTTTTTCGCTATTGTAGCGATCAAGCCAGGAGTCGTTATTCTGGTAACCCGCCACGATGCGGCCGCGCACGTTGCCGTCTGCCGTAAGCGGGCTTTGCAAATCGGTCACATAGCGTTGTTTATTCCAGCTGCCATATTCCGCTGAAACATTACCGGTGAACTCGCGGCTGGTGGCATGCTTACGGATCATGTTAATGGAGGCTGAAGGGTTACCCGTCCCGGTCATTAGCCCGTTTGCGCCACGGACCACTTCGACACGCTCAAAAAGGGCGGTGTCAGAAAGGGCGTCACCGAGATTCCAGCGGGATTCAAAATAGGTCGGGATCCCATCGACCATATAGTTATCAATCTGAAATCCGCGCGAGTAATAGCTGCTGCGATCGGAATCCGCCTGGCTTTTGCTTATCCCCAACGTGTTGTCCATCACATCGCCCAGCGTTTGCAATTGCTGATCTTCCATGCGTTGCTGGCTGACAATGCTGACCGATTGCGGAATATCGCGCTGTGTCATTTGCATTTTTGTGCCAGCGGTGGTCGATTTAACGCTGTAATCCTGCTCCTCACCGGATGCGGATGGAGCAGAACCCTCCACGATCACTGTCTCTTCTGCAGGGGCTGCGAGGCTGGTGGAAGGTAAAAGGGCTAGCGTGATGCATGCTGCCAGCAAAGAAGGGGCAAGCCCCGGTTGGCGTTGAATATTCCCGTTGAGTGTTGTGAAAGACATCGAAAAGCCCTTGATAATTATTAATATTAAGTTCGAATCACCGGTAGTTGTGATGAACCCTTTGGTTGTAAATTATTAAATGCGCATGTAAATGCAAATGCGAAATATACGCATTAGCAATCAATGTGTAAACAGATGCTACGACATAAATGAAATATTGTTTCAGTACTATGCTTGAGCAATAGCGCAGGGAAATGGTTATAAGAGCAGCACTGACTGTGGTTTTCGCTTAAAAAATCGAGGGTTAAAGTTGAAAGAGCGTGAGTAACTCGCTCATACTCTATACTCGCAGAGTTACCCGGCGTAGCATGGCAAAACGCCTGGGCTGTTAATGAAAAAGGAAAACGTCGTGGCAGAAGAAACTATATTCAGCAAAATTATTCGTCGTGAGATTCCGTCGGATATCGTATACCAGGATGAACTGGTCACTGCATTTCGTGACATTTCCCCTCAGGCACCAACGCATATCCTGATCATTCCTAACATCCTGATCCCAACTGTCAACGATGTGACGGCGGAACATGAACAGGCATTGGGCCGCATGATCACCGTTGCAGCGAAAATTGCAGAGCAGGAAGGTATTGCTGCTGATGGGTACCGCTTAATTATGAACACCAACCGCCACGGGGGGCAGGAGGTGTATCACATTCATATGCACCTGCTGGGTGGACGTGCGCTTGGCCCAATGCTCGCGCATAAAGGTCTGTAAACATGACCAGAGGATGCATTGCGCTTTCAATGGGCTTGCTGTTGCTGGCGGGTTGTCGAACACATCCTGAAATTCCGGTAAGTGATGAACAGTCGCTGGTGATGGAATCAACGATTCTGGCGGCGGGTATAACAGCAGAACAGCCCACGTTAACCACGTCTGATATTCAGGCCTCGGCATCCTCTCGACTCTATAACGAAAGACAAGAACCCGTTACCGTTCATTATCGGTTTTACTGGTATGACGCCAGAGGGCTGGAAATGCACCCTCTGGAAGCGCCACGCAGTGTGACTGTTCCGGCTCATTCGTCGGTGACGCTGTATGGCAGCGCCAATTATCTGGGGGCGCACAAGGTTAGACTTTATCTTTATTTGTAAGGGGTGAATCTTGATGAACAAAATGAATCGCTACGCACTGATTGCCGCGCTGGCGATGTTTCTCTCTGGCTGTGTGGTGCAACGTGAGCCCGCGCCGGTAGAGGAAGTCAAGCCGGTGCCGGAACAGCCTGCGCAGCCGCAACAGCCGGTTCCGGTTGTGCCAACGGTGCCAACCATACCGCAGCAGCCGGGCCCGATTGAGCACGAGGACCAAACGGCGCAGCCGACGCCACGTCAACGTCATTATGACTGGAATGGGGCGATGCAGCCGATGGTCGGCAAAATGCTGCAGGCCGACGGCGTCAAAGCGGGCGGCGTTCTGCTGGTGGATAGCGTGAATAACCGTACTAACGGCTCTTTGAACGCGGGGGAAGCCACCGAGACCTTGCGTAACGCGCTGGCGAATAACGGTAAGTTTACGCTGATTTCTGCCCAACAACTGGCTGTCGCCAAGCAGCAGTTAGGTCTGTCGCCAAACGATAGCCTGGGAACACGCAGTAAAGCGATTGGTATCGCACGTAACGTTGGCGCGCAGTATGTGCTTTATTCCAGCGCATCTGGCAACGTCAATTCGCCTGCGCTGCAAATGCAATTAATGCTGGTACAAACTGGCGAGATAATCTGGTCAGGTAAAGGTGCCGTACAGCAACAATAACAAACTCACACGCGGCGAAGTGTTGTCGCGCTATTTCCCGCAGTATCATCCCGTCGCAACCAGCCAAACCGGCCTGAGCGGCGGGAGCTGCATCATTGAACACCGTTCCCACCGACTGGTACTGCGCTGCCATCACGACCCTGACGCACCGGAATCTCATTTCTTACGCCAATATCATGCGTTAAAACACCTGCCAGAAAGCCTTGCGCCACGTCCTCATTTTTATACGCGTGGGTGGATGGCAGTCGAGTTTTTTCACGGTAAGGTAGAATCCAGATTACCGGACGCCGACGAACTCGCAGGCTTACTGTATCATCTGCACCAGCAACCCCGATTGGGCTGGCGAATTAGCCTGCTTCCGCTACTTGAACAGTACTGGCAGTGTGGCGATCCGGCGCGTCGTACACCATGCTGGCTGCGCGCGCTGAAGCGGCTAAGGAAACGAGGTGAGCCCCGACCTTTGCGCCTGGGGCCGCTGCATATGGATGTTCACGGTGACAACATCGTACGTACAGCCTCAGGGCTGCGGCTGATTGACTGGGAATACGCCGGAGACGGTGATATTGCCCTGGAGCTGGCGGCAGTATGGGTTAGCGATGAATCCCAGCACCAACAGTTGGTTAGCACCTACGCCCAACGAGCGCACATTGAGCCAGACGTTTTGTGGCGACAGGTCAGACAATGGCAACCCTGGATAATGATGCTGAAGGCGGGGTGGTTTGAGTATCGCTGGCGGCAAACCGGCGATCGACAATTTATCAGGCTGGCCGATGAAACCTGGCGGCAGCTAACAATGAAAGGATAAGGAGAGCACTGTGGGCCCAGTAATGTTGGATGTCGAAGGGTATGAGCTGGACGCTGAAGAGCGTGAGATTCTGGCACATCCGCTGGTAGGTGGGTTGATCCTCTTTACCCGAAATTATCATGACCCGGAACAGCTGCGTGAATTAGTGCGTCAGATCCGGGCTGCGTCACGTAACCATCTGGTGGTGGCGGTAGATCAAGAAGGCGGGCGCGTACAGCGTTTTCGTGAAGGCTTTACCCGTCTGCCTGCGGCTCAATCCTTTGCTGCGTTGCACGGTCTGGAAGAGGGCGGCAAACTGGCTCAGGACGCTGGATGGTTGATGGCCAGCGAAATGATCGCGATGGACATTGATATCAGCTTTGCACCCGTACTGGATGTGGGCCATATCAGCGCCGCAATCGGCGAGCGTTCTTACCATGCCGATCCGCTAAAAGCGCTGGCGATGGCGACCCGCTTCATTGACGGGATGCATACTGCTGGCATGAAAACGACCGGTAAACATTTCCCAGGACATGGGGCGGTGACGGCGGATTCACACAAAGAAACCCCAACCGATCCACGCCCAGAAGCCGAGATTCGTGCGAAAGATATGTCCGTGTTCCAGACGTTGATTACGGAAAACAAACTGGATGCCATTATGCCTGCGCACGTCATCTACAGTGATGTAGATCCGCGTCCGGCGAGTGGTTCACCTCACTGGCTGAAAACGGTGCTGCGCCAGGAGCTTGGCTTCGATGGTGTCATTTTCTCCGACGATTTGTCGATGGAAGGGGCGGCGATTATGGGAAGCTATGCGGAGCGTGGACAGGCATCGCTGGATGCAGGTTGCGATATGATCCTGGTCTGCAATAATCGTAAGGGAGCGGTCAGTGTGTTAGATAATCTGTCGCCGATCAATGCAGAACGTGTTACACGTTTGTATCATAAAGGTTCATTTTCACGTCAGGAACTGATGGACTCGGCACGCTGGAAGACGGTAAGCGCTCAACTTAACCAACTTCATGAGCGCTGGCAGGAAGAGAAAGCAGGTCATTAACGCAAGTTTGGCGAGGATGCGATGATTATCTATTTACACGGTTTTGACTCTAACAGCCCGGGCAACCATGAGAAGGTGTTGCAGCTGCAATTCATCGACCCGGATGTCAGGCTGATTAGCTACAGTACGCGGCATCCTAAACATGATATGCAGCATCTACTGAAAGAAGTGGACAAAATGCTGCAGCTGAATGTGGATGACCGTCCGCTGATTTGTGGTGTGGGGCTCGGGGGATATTGGGCTGAACGGATTGGTTTCCTGTGTGATATTCGTCAGGTCGTGTTTAATCCCAACCTGTTCCCGTATGAGAACATGGAAGGCAAAATCGACAGACCTGAAGAGTATGCTGACATTGCGACAAAATGCGTGACCAACTTTCGTGAAAAGAACCGCGATCGCTGCCTGGTGATCCTCTCTCGCCATGATGAAGCACTGAACAGTCAGCGCTCGTCAGAAGAGCTGCATCACTTTTATGAGATCGTCTGGGATGAAGAGCAGACGCATAAGTTTAAAAATATCTCCCCGCATTTGCAGCGCATTAAGGCGTTCAAGACGTTAGGTTAAGCCTGATGAGCGTTTAAAAAAACAGCCTCCAGGCTAATGCTCGTCAGTTACGAACGTATGGTGAACATGTGATCCCGGCTCAGGGTTCCGTTCACCTCAGCGGTGTCATTTCTCTGAAGCGCAGATACCTGTGAACGTGCAAGGGAGGCTCACCGCCGCCTCCCTTGCAACCCAGGCTCCCGGCGGGAAAATTGTCGCTGCGCGAGTTATTCGTCTTATGCCGTCTGCCTGTCGGGTCGGGGTCGAGCCTGCGTCCATGCAGGCCGTCCCCTCTGTCCGCATCCCTGCGGACAGACCCGGTCAGCCGTCAATGCCTCATCGATTTTCAGCCGGACCGGGGTCATCGCTTCAACGCACTGACTTCCAGTTAAATCTTTTTTGCTGTTTAAACAAAAAACGCAGATGGTCAGGTGTGGGCTGGTCCGGCTGAAAATTGCCGACGTGTTTCCGTAAGGCCGGGAGAGCCAGCATGGATGCTGGCTCAGGGCGCGCTTTGCAAGGACGCTTCCTCGCGCCCGGCCCGGTAGCCTGGAGGAATAAGCGGAGGGTATTGCGCAGCAACAATTTTCCTGCCGGGAGCCGGGATTGTAAAGGGCGTGGCGGAGAACGCCCTTTACACGTTCACAGGAATCGGTGCTTAAGAGAAATGATGAGCATGAGGTGAACGGAACTCTTTCTCCGAGATAGCATGTTCTTTACCTCGGGCAGCACAGCTTGAAGCTTTCTGAAACTGAGGTGCTAACTGACTGGCATTACAGCCATCGGGCTGTTTTTTTGTTCTTAAAGTTCCGGTTGTCTATCTTTTCAGCATCAAAACTTGATACACATCAATTTTGGTATGACCAATGCACCGTTCGTGTTATTCTCACTCTCGAAGAACATTTTCATTACCGTAACTTGTTGTTAATTAAAGGCTATGTTCATAACCTTTAATTAACAATTGGTTAATAAATTTGAGGGGGTCACGTTGACTACACCATTGAAAAGGATCGTGATTGTCGGCGGCGGTGCTGGCGGACTGGAAATGGCGACGCAGCTGGGTAAAAAACTCGGGCGTAAGAAAAAGGCCAAAATTACACTGGTAGACAGAAACCACAGTCACTTGTGGAAACCGTTACTGCATGAAGTGGCGACGGGTTCACTGGACGAAGGTGTGGATGCGTTGAGTTATCTGGCTCATGCCCGTAACCATGGCTTCCAGTTCCAGTTAGGCTCGGTGGTGGATATCGATCGTGAAGCGAAGACCATTACTCTCGCTGAGCTGCGTGATGAGAAGGGTGAGCTGCTGGTTCCTGAGCGTAAAGTGCCGTATGACACGCTGGTGATGGCGTTGGGCAGTACGTCCAACGATTTCAACACCCCTGGCGTGAAAGAAAACTGCATTTTCCTCGATAACCCGCATCAGGCGCGTCGTTTCCACCAGGAGATGCTGAATCTGTTCCTGAAGTATTCCGCGAATCTGGGCGCTAACGGAAAAGTGAATATCGCCATTGTGGGTGGCGGTGCGACGGGGGTTGAACTCTCCGCTGAGCTACACAATGCGGTAAAACAGCTGCACAGCTATGGCTACAAAGGGCTGACCAACGACGCGCTGAACGTTACGCTGGTCGAAGCCGGTGAGCGTATTCTGCCTGCGTTGCCGCCGCGTATTTCCGGTGCTGCGCATAATGAGTTAACCAAATTGGGCGTACGCGTACTGACCCAGACGATGGTAACCAGCGCTGACGAAGGCGGACTGCACACCAAAGATGGCGAATACATTAAAGCCGATCTGATGGTGTGGGCGGCGGGTATCAAAGCGCCAGACTTTATGAAAGACATTGGCGGTCTGGAAACGAACCGTATTAACCAACTGGTGGTTGAGCCAACTCTGCAGAGCACGCGCGATCCTGACGTGTACGCGATTGGCGACTGCGCTTCCTGCGCCCGTCCGGAAGGCGGTTTTGTGCCTCCGCGCGCTCAGGCTGCACACCAGATGGCGACCTGTGCGATGAACAATATTCTGGCACAGATGAACGGCAAGCCGCTGAAAGCGTATCAGTACAAAGATCACGGCTCTCTGGTCTCGCTCTCTAACTTCTCTACCGTGGGTAGCCTGATGGGCAACCTGACCCGTGGTTCGATGATGGTGGAAGGGCGTATTGCGCGCTTTGTGTACATCTCACTGTACCGCATGCACCAGATTGCTTTGCACGGCTACTTCAAAACCGGCCTGATGATGCTGGTCGGCAGTATCAACCGGGTGATTCGCCCACGTCTGAAACTGCATTAATATCGACTTGTGGCGTCGGATGATTTTACGCATCCGGCGCCTTCCTTCAGAGTTGTCTGAATCATTCCGCTTTCGCTCCACCTCCCGCTATTTTCATCCGTAATCTGATTGGCATTCCTTACCTTCTGTTGCAAAGTTGTTGCTAATAGCAAAAAAGGAGGAAGTCCCGTGAATAAATCAATGTTGGCGGGTATAGGGATTGGCGTAGCTGCTGCGCTGGGTGTTGCAGCGGTGGCCAGTCTGAACGTTTTCGAGCGTGGCCCACAGTATGCGCAAGTTGTCTCTGCAACACCGATTAAAGAGTCGGTAAAAACACCACGTCAGGAGTGCCGGAACGTAACGGTCACGCACCGTAAGCCGGTACAAGATGAAAACCGTATCGCGGGTTCCGTGCTGGGCGCGGTTGCGGGTGGTGTTATTGGGCATCAGTTTGGTGGTGGACGTGGTAAAGATATTGCCACCGTGGCCGGTGCTTTAGGCGGCGGCTATGCAGGTAACCAGATTCAGGGTTCGATGCAGGAAAACGATACTTACACCACCACGCAGCAACGTTGTAAAACGGTGTATGACAAATCTGAAAAGATGCTGGGCTACGACGTGACGTACAAAATTGGCGATCAGCAGGGGAAAATCCGTATGGATAAGGACCCCGGTGCGCAAATTCCGTTGGATAACAACGGACAGTTGGTACTGAATAACAAAGCGTAAAATAGCATTATCCTGAACATTAGCCCCCCATTCGCTCAGGCTGGGGGGCTTTTTTTATCAGAAGGTTAAGGCGTAGTTCAGACCAAAAGTACGACCCCGGCCCTTGTATTCATACAGTGACGGGCTGCCGTAGGTTGGGCTGTACAGCAGTGGCGCACGTTGTCCCCACAGTGTGGTGTACTCTTCATTCAGCAGGTTTTCCACGCTGAAGGTCAGCTTACCCAACGGGAGCTGATAGCTGCCGATAAAGTCCATGGTGTTATAGCCATCCAGCTTGTTACCGCTGGCGTCGGTCAGATCAAATGTTTGCTGGCTCTGTACGCGCAAGGTCCACGGTTCTGGTGCCCAGCCGACCCACGCGGTTGCTTTGGACGGTGAGGCCAGCGTGACATCCCATTTTTGCCATTTACCGTTCTGCTTCACTTCCGATTTAATGACATTGAAGTTGCCGCCCAGGCTCCAGTCCGTATCCGCAATGAAATAATCCACTGCACCTTCAAGGCCATAAATGCGGCGATCGTCGGGCTGAACGTTAATGGTCATATCGCTGCGGTTGATAACGATCGATTTATCCGAAGTCGAGTAGTAAGCGGCCAGTTGCGTGCGCAGACTATCGCCGGTGTAGCGCCACCCCAGTTCGTACGAGTTCACTTTAATCCCTTCCAGACGTGAATCCGCCACGTTGACGCTGCGCTGGAGCTGGTAATGATCGCCAACCAGCGAATAGGTACCGTTACCGTAATATTTCCCTGGGTCCGGAAGCTCCACGCCCTGAGAAAAGTTAAACCACGTTTGCTGACGGTCGGTCAGGTGGGCAAGGATACCGGCGTTGAACAGGAAATTATCGTAATCGGTTTTGCCGCCCGGAATGGTATCGGCAGAGTTCGCAAGCCCGGTCGCGATTCCCTGCTGTTGAGCATAGCCAACGAAATCATCAACCCTGTTTTCGGTCCACTGATAGCGCACGCCGCCGCTGAGGGTAAAGATATCGTTAATGTCATAGCTGTTTTGCAGGAAAGGCGCGAAGTTGGTGATGCTGTAACCGGGGTAACGTCCGGTGGTATAAGCTGTACGGTTATCCATACCGCCGGAGGGCAGGGACCAGGCCAGATCGAAGAATTTCTGATTGGAGTCGAAGGTTTCGTGATCGGCATCGACACCCCACGTCAGCTCCCAGTTATCCATCAACTGGCTGTTGAGAGTAATTTTGGCACCAAACTGGTCTGTGTCCTGCTGTGATGCGGAGAAACTGGTGACCTTACCTTTGCTGAGCGTAGGGAAGGGATAGAATTTCAGTGATTCATCACGGTAATAGATTTGGCTGACCAGGTTCTGGCCATAAAAATCCGCATCTGAATATTGCAGGCTAATAAGATGACGTTCGGTGCCGGGAATACGATCGGAATTCAGTCCGCTGCTGGTGTATGCTTTGCCGTTTCCGGTCACGGCGGACATGTTCTCGCCGAGATCCAGCCCGTAATCGTCATCCCCCTGACTCTTATAGTACTGAGTAACCAGTTGCAACTGACGGTTGTCGTCAAGTTCAATTGTCCCGGTGCCCATGATGTCCAGACGATCGGAGTGCTGTAGCCCGGTTTGGGTGTTATCCAGCAGCAGGGCATCGTGATTACCGTCATACCAGCCGCCAAATCGTTGATACGCGACGGACATACGCCCGGAAGCGCGATCGGTTCCGCCACTCACCGCCGCGGCAACACGTTCATCATGATCGTTGCTATTGTTGAAACCGCTTTTGCTCCCCAGTTCGAGTTCTACTTCACGCTCCGGCTGGCCTTTTTTGGTGACAATGTTGATTAATCCGCCGGTACTGCCACCGCCATAAAGTGAGGTTGCGCCTGAAATGACTTCAATGTGCGCAATATTAAACGGGTCAATGGAGTCAAGTTGACGGCTGTCGGTTCGCGAGGAGTTCAGACGGACGCCGTCAATGAGCACGACAATGGCGCGACCACGCATGTTCATGCCGTAGTTTGTGCGTCCCTGGCTACTAACATCGATTCCTGGGATTAGCTGAGCAAGAACATCCTTGAACTCTTTTCCTCCCTGAACCTGTTGTTCAATCTCGCTTCCTTCAATAACCCAGGTCGTTTGCGCCATTTCTGCCACGGTGCGCTGGCTACGGTTGGCGCTGACGATGAGATTCTCTTCCTCAGCCGCAATGGCCGGAAGGGTTAAAGACAACAGGAGAGGATTGAGCACCCAGAGACGCTTATGCATTTGTATTCCTTTTAAAAAAGAGTCGATCTGTTTTTGTTATGACGGTAAAGAAACCGATGGTTACATTGTGAAACAGGCGTTAAAACAAATGCGAATATTGCTGATAATAATTGTCGTTATCAATACCTTTTACAAAAAATGATCGGGTAAGATGATGAAAACAATGAAGAATGTAGGGGTAATGCGTGAAATTCTAACCGGGGGCTTTATCAGCTCCCGGGGTTGTGAGTACTGCGGGGGAATTACGGGAAAGGGTTAAGCTTTGACGAGTTCGGGCCACAGACGCAGCGTTGTGTGTGCGATCTGCATCAGTTTTTCAAACGTTGCACCTTCCCGGGCGCTGATCGACATACCTTGTAAAATACAGTTCAGGTATTCGGCCAGTTTTTGCACGTCGCAATGGGCTGGAATTTCGCCTCGTTGCTGGCGCTGGCGAAGAAACTGGGTAAGCGTCTGTTCCTGCATTGCATGGCGGGATTTCACCGTGTGCGCAATATCGCGGGAAGAGGCTGCCAGCGTCGCAGAAGTGTTAATCATGAAACATCCCGCCGGGGTGTCCTTGCTGGTAAAGCAGGTCGCTATGGCGGTGAAATAGTCTTCTAGTGCGGACTCAAGGCTTTTTTCTTCACAAAACAGTTGGGCTTCGTGTTTCGCCGCAAAGCGGGTGATGTAGCGGTCCAGTACGGCACGGAACAACCCTTCTTTATTGGTGAACTCCGCATACAGCGTGGGCGCTTTTGCGCCGGTGGCTTCCACGAGATCGGCGAGTGATGTCGCTTCATATCCGTGCTGCCAGAAGAGTGTCATGGCCTTATCAAGCGCGGCTTCCCTGTCGAACACTTTTGGTCGGCCACGGCTTTTTTTTGCACAACCTGTCGTTTCAGTTGTCATGGCGCCGATGTACCTTTGTTGGGTTTATTGAATAACCATTATAAAAATATTCGACTGCACACTCCAGCGGATTCACGATAAAAATAATTTATAGCTATTAGCATGAAAAATAAGACCTTTATGTTTTATATAACGATCATTATAAAAAAATGTTGACGTGTGACCTGGATCACATCTATGATTTACCTATCGATCGTTAAGTTAATCTTTTCGACACCCATTCATCTGCTAAAGGTCACTATCATGAAAAACGTAAAAACACTGTTTGTCGCTGCTGTTCTTAGCTCACTGTCATTTGCAAGCTTTGCCGCTGTTGAAGTTCAGTCCACTCCTGCGGGTCAAGAGAAAGTCGGTACTATTTCTGCGAATGCGGGGACTAACTTAGGTTCTCTGGAAGATCAACTGGCGCAGAAAGCCGATGAGATGGGTGCGAAGTCTTTCCGTATTACTTCCGTTACCGGTCCTAACACTCTTCACGGAACTGCTGTTATCTACAAATAAGATTTAACCCATCGCAATGCCACTGCGAGTTAAATAAAAAACCCCCGCGGAATAAAATCCAGCGGGGGTTTTTTTATACGCTACGATTACAGCGGTTGTTGAGCAACGTCATGATGACGGGTCACATCGACCGGCATGCCTGAGCGAATCTCCATCGCATGATCCATGACGGCAGTATCTGTTTGCGCCGCATTTTTAAATGTCTGCATGGACGCGTTCAGCACGATCGGCAGCAGTTGCGGATCGTCATTGATTTTTTCGGACAGCGGTTGGTGTACTTCCACCAGGCGCACGCCATTAGGCTCAACGGATGCTTTAATCGGCGTATTGATAATATTGACCTTAGTTCCGGGCGTTACCTGACGGAACAGGGTTTCGATATCACCGTCGCGCAGACGAATACAGCCGGAACTGACACGCATTCCGATGCCAAAATCAGCATTTGTACCGTGCAACAGGTACACGCCGCCGTATGCCGCTAAGCGAATCGCATGATGGCCCATCGGGTTATCCGGACCGGCAGGCACAACGGCAGGCAGGTCAATCCCGTTTGCTTTGTATCGCGCGCGGATATTTGCCGTTGGCGTCCAGGTGGGATTGGCGCGTTTATCAGAGATGGTGGTTACCATCGTAGGCGTCAGCGTGTCACCACCTAACTGGCCAATACCAATAGGATACACGGTCACCGAATTGGTCCCCGGCTGGTAATAATAAAGACGCAGTTCGGCGAGGTTGATAACAATACCTTCGCGCGGAGCGTCAGGTAGCAAAGTTTGTAACGGGATCGTCAAAACGCTGCCCGGACGTGGTACGTAAGGGTCAACGCCAGGGTTGGCCTGCAGTAGCGCGAGAAAGCCGACATTGTACTTTTTCGCAATCGCCTCCAGAGAACCGCCATTGTCTTCAACAACATGAACGGCATTCTGACCCACCAGACGGCTTCCCGGTGGCGGCAGCGGCCAGGTGTTTGCCTGAGCCGGAAGTGCTAACGCGAATGTCGCTGCAAGCGTAAAAAACGCGAGCCAGCGAGAGAGTCGTTTATTGTTTAACATCACCATAAATCCATTGTTTTTACGTGGTTTTTATTATGTAAAAGTAAACGAGAATTATGGCTGTTTGCTGTGTCGGGAAGTGCAGGGAAGTGCAAAGAGTTTGTAAATTCATCAGGCCGGGTGAGTGGTGTGCTCACCCGGCCTGTTCGCTATGCTTATGCTACGGCGTTTTCTTCAAGCTGACGCATAAACTGGCGGACCCAGTCGATCCGCGTTTTACGCTCGCTCAACTCCTGCATGAATTTCAGCCGGGTTGGACCGTCCAGACGGAAGTGCTGCGGCTGCTTTTGCAGTAAACCAATCAGCCAGACCGGGTTGACGTGGTTTTTCTCGGCAAATTCAATGGTACCGCCTTTTTCATTGCCTTCGAGCTTTCTGATCCCCAGTTTCTGCGCCTGCTGGCGTAAACGGGCGATATCCAGCAGCGTACGAGCCGGGTCGGGCAGCAGGCCAAAACGGTCTATCAGCTCGACCTTAATTTCTTCCAGCTCGTTTTCGCCTTTCGCACTGGCAATGCGCTTGTAGAACGACAGTCGGGTGTTTACATCCGGGATATAGTCATCCGGCAGCAGGGACGGCATGCGCAGTTCAACTTCGGTTTGCTGGCTGGTGAGATCTTCCAGTGACGGCTCACGCCCTTCTTTGAGCGCATCGACCGCGTTTTCCAGTAGTTCCATATACAGCGAGAAGCCGATGCTTTCCATGGAACCACTTTGATCTTCACCCAGCAATTCCCCGGCGCCACGAATTTCGAGGTCGTGGGTCGCCAGCGCAAATCCTGCACCCAAATCTTCCAGCGAGGCGATGGCTTCCAGGCGTTTTTGCGCGTCGGTGGTCATTGCTTTCGGATGCGGCGTCAGCAGCCAGGCGTAAGCCTGGTGGTGAGAACGCCCCACACGACCGCGCAGCTGGTGTAATTGCGCTAAACCGAAGTGATCCGCTCGTTCGATGATGATGGTATTGGCGGTGGGAATGTCGATCCCGGTTTCGATAATGGTGGTACACACCAGCACGTTAAAACGCTGATGGTGGAAATCGTTCATCACGCGTTCGAGTTCGCGCTCGCGCATTTGTCCGTGGCCGATACCAATACGCGCTTCCGGCACCAGTTCTGCTAATTTGTCAGCGGTTTTCTGGATGTTTTCGACGTCGTTAAACAGATAATAAACTTGTCCCCCGCGCAGAACTTCACGCAGGATCGCCTCGCGTACCACCAGGCTGTCGTATTCGCGCACGAAGGTTTTGACCGCCAGGCGACGGGCAGGTGGCGTGGCGATAATCGACAGATCGCGCATGCCGCTCATCGCCATATTGAGCGTACGCGGAATAGGCGTTGCCGTCAGGGTCAGAATATCAACATCCGCGCGCATCGCCTTGATGCGTTCTTTGTGGCGAACGCCAAAACGGTGCTCTTCATCGACAATCAGCAGACCCAGATCTTTTAACTTCACATCCGCTTGCAGCAGTTTGTGCGTGCCGATGAGAATATCAATTTTTCCCTCGGCAACTTGCTCCAGAATCTGCGCTTGCTCTTTGGCGCTACGGAAACGGGACAACATCTCAATGCGTACCGGCCAGTTGGCAAAGCGGTCGCGGAAGTTGTCGAAGTGCTGCTGTGCGAGCAGGGTGGTCGGCACCAGCACGGCAACCTGCTTGTGGTTCTCTACGGCGAGAAAGGCCGCGCGCATCGCGACTTCGGTTTTACCAAAGCCGACGTCGCCGCAGACCAGGCGGTCCATGGCCAGCGGTTGACACATATCGCTGAGTACCGCGTTAATCGCCTGCGCCTGGTCAGGCGTGGTTTCAAACGGGAAGCTGTCGCAAAACAGCTGATACTGTTCACGGTCATGCTTAAAGGCAAAGCCTTCTTTCGCCGCGCGCTGGGCATAAATATCCAGCAGCTCTGCCGCAACATCGCGCACCTTCTCAGCGGCTTTCTGTCGGGCGCGTGACCAGGCATCGCCGCCAAGTTTATGCAGCGGCGCATTCTCTTCCGCGCCACCGGCATAGCGGCTGATCAGATGCAGTGACGACACCGGCACGTACAGTTTGGCGTCGTTGGCATAAGTGAGCATCAGGTATTCACCGGTGATGCCGCCCGCTTCCAGCGTGGTCATCCCGGCATAACGACCCACGCCGTGCTCCAGATGCACCACCGGCTGACCGGGATGCAGCTCTGCGAGGTTACGAATTAACGTATCCGGGTTGATGGTGCGACGAGAATCCTGGCGGCGGCGCGCCACGCGTTCCCCAAGCAGATCGCTTTCACAAATCAGCGCCAGATTGCGTTTGCTATCGATGAAGCCGTGCTCAGCTGCGCCAATCATCAGATAACGACCGTTATCTACGGCTTCATCGAGTCGCAATATCCGCTTCGGCGCCACTTTGATACGGGCGAGCAGTTCGCCAAGCGCTTCACGGCGGCCTTCACTTTCCACCGAGAAAATCACCGGACCGGTGAAGCCTTCAAGGAATTTACGTAACGCATCTAACGGCGCTTTTTGCTGCGCCTGAACGGCAATATCCGGCAGCTTCTGGAACCCGAGGTTGGTATTTGCTGCTTTGTTCGCCAGACTCTCGGTTTTCAGTTGAACGCGCGGCCAGCGTTTAAGTTCAGAAAACAGCTCATCAACCCGCAGCCACAGCGATTCCGGCGGCAGAAGCGGGCGCATCGGATCAACACCTCGATTTTCAAAGCGTGACAGGGTATCGGCCTGGAAGCGTTCTGCGCTGGTCTCGATATCACCGGTATTCACCAATAATGTATTGGAGGGGAAGTAGCTGAACAGCGGCGGCAGCGGCTCGCAGAAAAACAGCGGTTGCCAGTATTCAATACCCGCAGGTAACGTGCCTTTGCTGACCTGCTGGTAAATATGTTCGGCGTCGCGTTTCACCTCAAAGGTATCGCGCCACTGGCTACGGAATAGCTCGATGGCCGTTTTGTCAGTCGGGAATTCGTGCGCGGGAAGCAAATTAATGGCATCGACTTCTTCCAGCGTGCGCTGGGTGTCGGTATCAAACAGACGCAGGCTGTCGATTTCGTCATCAAAGAAATCCAGACGATAAGGCAACTCGCTGCCCATCGGGAACAAATCCAACAACGCGCCGCGGGTGGCGTATTCGCCGTGTTCCATGACCTGATCAACATGGCGATAGCCCGCACTGTCCAGCTGTTCACGCAGAGCGTCACGTGAAAGTCGCTGGCCCTTTTTCATGACCAGCGCATGGCCGTGCAGATAGCTGTGCGGACAAACGCGCTGCATCAGTGTATTTACCGGAACGATCAGCACGCCGCGCTGCATGGCAGGCAGTTGATACAGCGTGGAGAGCCGCGAGGAGATAATCTCCTGATGGGGAGAAAAGCTGTCGTAGGGTAGCGTTTCCCAGTCGGCCAGGTTCATCACCATCTGGTCGGTAAACTGACGAATTTCATCATGCAGACGCAGCGCATTTTGCATGTCCGGCGCGATCAGGACCACTGGACCCGCGTGATGTTCGGCGATTTCGGCGACCAGCGTTGCGCAGGCTGCACCGGTAAGCTCACCTAACTGGCGCTGATCGCCAGCTTTCGCCGGGAGCGTATAACGATGTTGTTCAGGCATTCGGTTGTCAGGATCTCGTTTAGATATACATCTGATAAGCAATGTTCTTTATTATCCGTGATCGTTTCTCATAAGCAAATTGATTCGCCCCCTGATGGGGGCAAAAAGCGCGTAGGGGTTAGCGCGAGACAGCCGATAAAGAAGGCGGGGAAAAGAGCAGGTCGGCCACTGTTTTTTGTGAAATTTTACGTACCAACAGGCCAAACAAGGTGCACAGCAGCAGGCAGGCGAACGGATACACCAGCAGCAGGGCCAGCTCCGCATAGGCAGGCCAGGCGGTATAATTGATTTTAGGGATTAGCGTTAAGCTGAACAGCTCAACCAGAATACGGTGGGTGGTGTAGATGGCAATGGTATTGGCACCAATCACGCTTAACGGGCCGGACTCACGCATACCAAAGCGCAGCTCAAATTGATAAAACAGCTTCATGATCAGCACAATGGAAAGCAGAGAAAGTAATAGTGAGACATTTGCCAGCCACGCGACGACGGCGGCGATTGCGCTAACCAGAACAATGACCGCATGGCGGCGCAGAGGTACCTCCTTGATCCATACCATCAGCGTTGCGCCAAACCATGCACCGAGGCTGTACCAGGGCAGATTGCGAATCACGCTGTTCATTCCCCACCACGGCGTCGGGACAAAATTGATCGCCACGCTCAGCACCACAAATAACGCCAACAGCGGCGCCGCCCAGCGGCTGAAAATCTTACACAGAACAAAATAGACAATCAGCGCATACAGATACCACAAGCTGGTGCTGGCGGTCAGCATTCCGTGGGTAAAACCTGTGATCGAATCGGCATAAGCGGCGTTGGCGGCATGGCTCAGATCGCGCTGTGGGGCCAACCAGTTATTGAGCGCGACTAACGCCAGCCATTGCACCACACCCCAAAGTACCAGCACCCAGGCAATGCTCCAGATCCGTTTTTCCACGCAGGTTGTCCACGGGACGCTATCAATGTAGCGACGGATCAGATATCCCGAAATAAAGAAAAACACCGGCATGCGAAATGGCGCCAGGTACAAATTGAGGTAAATCCAGCATTTGCTCAGCAGCTCTGAAAGCGGATGCTGAAAAGTAGTAAGGTGCGGGTAAAATGTGATTACCGAGTGGTAAATCACCACCAGACAAATACATAACCCTTTGATTTGATTAATCCATAGTTCTTTTTTCTTCATCGAGACGGCGTATCCATATTGTTGGCTATAGCCTGCCATCCTGCGCAACCCGCTGTGCGCTGTAATGCGTAACTGTCTGCATTTTGTTTTTTTAAGATAAAGATCAGGGACCCGGGCTGAAGGGAAGAGGGACAACTTTAGCGAATTGATTTATTTATACTTTTAGGAATAGTGCTGACGAACACTTACGGTTCAGTCATTTACCCATTCCGCTTTCGCTTATATACTCGTGACTTTGCTAACAGCAACCAGACGGATTTCATGTACCAACCTGTCGCTCTATTCATCGGCCTGCGTTATATGCGTGGGCGTGCAGCAGATCGCTTCGGTCGCTTCGTTTCCTGGCTCTCCACCATAGGCATTACTCTCGGGGTAATGGCGCTGGTCACGGTGTTGTCGGTGATGAACGGTTTCGAGCGCGAGCTGCAAAACAATATTCTTGGCCTGATGCCTCAGGCCGTACTCTCGTCTGAACAGGGTTCCCTCAACCCGCAACAACTGCCGGAAAAAGCGGTGGTGTTGAACGGCGTCAACCGCGTTGCACCCATAACTACGGGAGATGTGGTGCTGCAAAGCGCGCGTAGCGTGGCGGTCGGCGTGATGCTCGGTATCGATCCGGCACAAAAAGATCCGTTAACGCCGTATCTGGTCAATGTGAAGCAAACAGATCTGCAACCGGGTAAGTATAATGTCATCCTCGGCGAGCAGCTTGCCGGGCAGTTGGGCGTGAACCGTGGCGATCAAATCCGTGTGATGGTGCCCTCGGCCAGCCAGTTTACGCCGATGGGGCGTTTGCCGAGCCAGCGTTTGTTTACGGTGATTGGCACTTTCGCCGCCAACAGCGAAGTCGATGGCTACCAGATGCTGACCAACATTCAGGATGCCTCGCGTCTGATGCGCTATCCGGTGGGTAATATCACTGGCTGGCGTCTGTGGCTGAACGAACCGTTAAAAGTTGACACGCTGAGCCAGCAAACGCTGCCGCAAGGCACCAAATGGCAGGACTGGCGCGAGCGCAAAGGGGAACTGTTCCAGGCCGTGCGCATGGAAAAGAACATGATGGGGCTGCTGCTTAGCCTGATCGTGGCGGTGGCGGCTTTTAATATTATTACCTCGCTGGGTCTGATGGTAATGGAGAAGCAAGGGGAAGTGGCGATTTTACAAACGCAGGGGCTAACGCCGCGGCAGATAATGATGGTGTTTATGGTTCAGGGGGCCAGTGCCGGGGTGATTGGCGCGCTGCTGGGCGCTGTACTGGGTGCATTGCTCGCCAGCCAACTGAACAATCTGATGCCAATTATTGGTGTGCTGCTGGATGGCGCTGCGCTGCCGGTCGCTATCGAGCCGCTGCAGGTTATCGTCATTGCGCTGGTGGCGATGGCCATCGCGCTGCTGTCTACGCTTTATCCTTCCTGGCGCGCTGCCGCCACTCAACCCGCTGAGGCTTTACGTTATGAATAAGATCCTGTTGCAATGCGACAACCTGTGCAAACGCTATCAGGAAGGTACTGTGCAGACCGATGTACTGCACGATGTCAGTTTTTGCGTCGGTGAAGGTGAGATGATGGCGATTGTCGGCAGCTCCGGCTCCGGCAAGAGTACGCTGCTGCATCTGTTAGGTGGGTTGGATACCCCGACTTCCGGCGACGTCATTTTTAGCGGTCAGCCAATGAGCAAGCTCTCGTCGGCGGCGAAAGCGGAACTGCGTAATCAGAAGCTGGGCTTTATTTACCAGTTCCACCATTTGCTGCCGGATTTTACCGCGCTGGAAAACGTAGCGATGCCGCTGCTGATCGGCAAGAAAAAACCGGCTGAAATCACCGAGCGCGCACGGGATATGCTGAAAGCAGTAGGGCTGGATCATCGTGCCAGTCATCGCCCGTCTGAATTGTCTGGCGGCGAACGCCAGCGTGTGGCCATCGCGCGTGCGCTGGTGAATAACCCGCGCCTGGTCCTGGCAGATGAGCCAACAGGTAACCTGGATGCGCGTAACGCGGACAGCATTTTTGAGCTTCTGGGCGAGCTGAACCGCTCTCAGGGCACGGCATTTCTGGTGGTGACGCACGATTTGCAACTGGCGAAGCGGATGAGCCGCCAGCTTGAAATGCGCGATGGTCGTCTGACGGCTGAACTGAGCTTGATGGGAGCTGAGTAATGGCTTCGCCTTTATCGTTATTGATTGGTCTGCGCTTTAGCCGTGGTCGGCGTCGCGGCGGTATGGTTTCTTTGATTTCGGTGATATCTACCGTTGGCATCGCGTTGGGTGTGGCGGTGCTGATCGTCGGTTTAAGTGCCATGAACGGATTTGAGCGTGAGCTGAACAACCGTATTCTGGCCGTAGTCCCACACGGAGAGATTGAAGCCGTAAATCAACCGTGGAATAACTGGCAGGAAGCGCTCGACAAGGTACAAAAAGTGCCGGGTATTGTCGCCGCGGCGCCTTATATCAACTTTACCGGACTGGTGGAGAGCGGGGCGAACTTACGCGCGGTGCAGGTGAAGGGCGTTGACCCGAAACAGGAACAGCGTTTAAGCGCGCTGCCATCCTTTGTGCAAAACCACGCCTGGGATAATTTTAAAGCCGGTGAACAACAAATCATCATTGGTAAGGGTATTGCCGATGCGCTGAAGGTGAAGCAGGGCGACTGGGTGTCGATTATGATCCCTAACGCCAGTGCGGATCATAAGCTACAGCAGCCTAAACGCGTGCGTTTGCACGTGACGGGGATCCTGCAACTGAGCGGTCAGCTCGATCACAGCTTTGCCATGATCCCAATGGAAGATGCGCAGCAATATCTCGATATGGGAACCAGCGTTTCCGGGATCGCGCTGAAGGTTAACGACGTGTTTAACGCCAATAAGCTGGTGCGAGACGCGGGTGAAGTCACCAATAACTATGTTTACATCAAGAGCTGGATTGGCACCTACGGCTATATGTACCGCGATATTCAGATGATCCGCGCCATTATGTATCTGGCTATGGTGCTGGTTATTGGCGTGGCCTGTTTTAATATCGTTTCCACGTTAGTGATGGCGGTAAAAGACAAAAGTGGCGATATTGCGGTATTAAGAACACTCGGGGCGAAAGATGGGTTGATCCGTGCCATTTTTGTCTGGTACGGCCTGCTGGCGGGTCTGTTCGGTAGCCTGATAGGCGTCGTCATCGGGGTGGTTGTCTCGTTGCAACTGACGCCGATCATAAACGGGATTGAGGCGCTTATCGGCCATCAGTTCCTGTCCGGCGATATCTATTTCATTGACTTCCTGCCATCGGAATTACACTGGCTGGATGTGATTTACGTGCTGGTGACAGCACTCGTGCTGAGTCTTTTGGCAAGTTGGTATCCGGCGCGTCGCGCCAGCAATATTGATCCTGCGAGAGTACTTAGCGGCCAATAACAACAATAATACACGACAGCATTCATGCTGCATCAAGGCGTAGCCAACGCAGAGGCATCTTGAAGGATGACGTGTATCAAGGAGCGGTGATGTATTACGGATTTGACATCGGCGGGACCAAAATTGCGCTGGGCGTGTTTGATAAGCAACGTCGTCTGCAATGGGAAACTCGCGTTCCTACGCCTCGCGACAGCTACGACGCTTTCCTTGATGCGGTCTGCAATCTGGTGACGGAAGCGGATCAGCGGTTTGGCATCAAAGGTTCGGTAGGCATCGGCATTCCAGGCATGCCGGAAACCGAAGACGGCACGCTGTACGCGGCCAACGTTCCTGCCGCCAGTGGCAAACCGCTCCGCGCCGATCTCAGCGCTCGCCTTGACCGCGATGTGCGTCTGGATAACGATGCGAACTGTTTTGCTCTCTCCGAAGCCTGGGATGACGAGTTCACCCAGTATCCGCTGGTGATGGGGTTGATCCTCGGTACGGGCGTCGGCGGCGGCCTGGTGCTTAACGGGAAATCCATCACCGGACGCAGCTATATCACCGGTGAGTTTGGTCATATTCGTTTGCCGGTCGATGCGCTGACGCTGATGGGCTTTGATTTCCCGCTGCGCCGCTGCGGATGCGGTCAACTGGGATGCATCGAAAGCTATCTTTCCGGCGGTGGATTTGCGTGGTTGTATCAGCATTACTACCATCAACCGCTGGATGCCCGCGAAATTATCGCGCTGTGGGAGCAGGGTGATGAGCACGCGCTGGCCCACGTTGAACGCTATCTGGATTTGCTGGCGGTGTGTCTTGGGAATATCCTGACTATCGTCGATCCTGATTTGGTGGTGATTGGCGGAGGCTTGTCGAATTTTACCGCTATTACGACGCAACTGGCGAACCGATTGCCGCGTCATCTGCTGCCGGTTGCCCGGGTACCGCGTATTGAGCAGGCACGGCACGGTGATGCCGGCGGGATGCGCGGGGCTGCTTTCCTACATCTTACCGATTAATACAAAGAGGTTGTTATGCTGTCGCGTCGGGGTCATCGGTTAAGCCGCTTTCGTAAAAATAAACGCCATTTGCGCGATCGCCTGCGTCAACGAATCTTTTTCAGAGACAGAGTGGTGCCTGAATTGATGGAAAAACCAAGAGTGCTGGTACTGACTGGAGCGGGAATCTCCGCTGAGTCAGGAATTCGAACATTCCGCGCGGCGGATGGTCTCTGGGAAGAACATCGGGTAGAGGACGTTGCGACTCCGGAAGGATTTAGTCGAAACCCGGAACTGGTTCAGTCGTTTTATAACGCCCGTCGCCATCAGTTGCAACAGCCGGAAATCCAGCCCAACGCGGCGCATATCGCACTGGCAAAACTCGAAGCCGAGTTGGGCGATCGTTTTTTACTGGTGACGCAGAACATTGATAATCTGCATGAGCGTGCGGGCAGCCAGAACGTTATCCATATGCACGGCGAGTTGCTCAAAGTTCGCTGTTCGCAAAGCGGGCAGATTCTGGAATGGACGGGCGATGTGACCCCGGAAGATAAATGTCATTGCTGCCAGTTTCCGGCACCGCTGCGACCACACGTAGTGTGGTTTGGTGAAATGCCGCTGGGTATGGATGAAATTTATATGGCACTGGCAATGGCAGATGTGTTCATTGCGATTGGCACATCGGGACATGTTTATCCGGCAGCGGGTTTTGTGCATGAGGCGCGGCTGCATGGGGCACATACGGTAGAACTAAACCTCGAACCGAGCCAGGTAGGCAGCGAGTTTGAAGAGAAGTATTACGGTCCGGCAAGCCAGGTAGTGCCTGAGTTTGTTGAGAAGTTATTGAAAGGGCTGTGATTTTTTTTGCCGGATGGCGGCAAATGCCTTATCCGGCCTACGGTTTGCATTGATGTAGGCCCGATAAGCGTCGCGCCATCGGGCATTCCTTACAACGCTGAATTAGCGTCCTGCTTTCAGCTTCTGATAATACTCTTCATAGATAGCGCTGGCGGAACCGACATCGTTCTGCCATTCCCCTTTGTTGATGGTTTCCGCGTCAGGGTAGAGCGTTTTATCATTTGCGACTTCAGGGCTTAACAGCTTACGCGCTGCCAGGTTTGGCGTCGGATAACCAATAGTTTCCGCAACCTCTTTCGCCACGTCCGGGCGCAGCAGGAAGTTAATCAGCTTCAGCGCACCTTCTTTGTTTTTCGCGTTAGCCGGAATAGACAGGCTGTCCATCCAGAAAATGCCACCTTCTTTCGGCCATACCACTTCCAGCGGTGTGCCCGCCTGACGCGCAACATACGCGGAGCCGTTCCACACCATCCCCAGATTAACTTCGCCTTCCATATACGGGTTGGCCGGGTTGTCAGAGTTAAATGCCGCGACGTTAGGCATCAGCTTCTTCAACTCGTTATAGGCGGCTTCAATCTCTTTAGGGTCGGTAGTATTACCGGAATACCCCAGCTTGCGCAGCGCCATCTGGAACACTTCACGCGCATCATCGGTTAACAGCAGACTGCCTTTGTACTCCGGCTTCCACAGATCGGCCCAACTGGTGACGGTTTTCGGATCGATAGCATCGCTGTTGACGCCAATGGCCGTCGCACCCCAGATATACGGGATGGAGTAGTCATTGTTTGGGTCAAACGGCTTGTTGAGCATTTCCGGATCGAGGTTGTGGAAGTTGGTCAACGTCGACTTGTCGATCTTCTGGATCATGCCTTCTTTACGCATTTTATCGACGTAATAGGTGGACGGAACCACCAAATCGTATGCGCCGTCTTTATAGGTTTTGAGCTTGGCGTACATGGTTTCATTCGACTCGTAGGTCGAATAGATAACCTTAATGCCGGTTTCTTTGGTGAACTGTTCCAGCAGACCCGGTGGTACGTATTCAGTCCAGTTATAGAAATAGAGCGTGTTGTTGTCATTCGCGTGAGCGGCGCTCATGCCCAGTGCCAGAGCTCCCGCCGCGAGCAGGTGGCGTGACCATTTTTTCATCATTTAACGTCCCCTGAATTAAGGGCCTTAGCGGCCCTTGGTTTTATCACGTGCAATAAGCTGGCTGGCAATCACCATAACCAGCGACAGAACCAACAAAATGGTCGCCAGCGCGTTCACCTCTGGTGATACGCCGACTTTAACCATTGAGTAGATTTTTAATGGCAAAATTTCATAACCCGGTCCGGTGACGAAAGATGAAACAACAACATCATCCATCGACAGCGTAAAACTCAGCAACCAACCCGCAGCCACCGCAGGCATAGCCAGTGGTAGTATTATCTTGCGCAGAATAGTTACTTCGCTGGCACCCAAATCTTTAGCCGCCTCAAGCATGCGGACATCAAAACCTTTCAGGCGAGAGTAAACCGTCACCACCACAAAAGGCAGACAAAAAGTGATATGCGAGAACAGTAGCGACCAGAAGCCCAGTTGAATGCCGATCAGCATAAACAGCACCAGCAGAGATATTGCCATCACAATATCCGGCGACATCATCACCACGAACAGCATGCCACTGACGAACGGTTTACCGCGAAAACGGTAACGGTACAGCGCAACCGCAGTAAGTGAGCCGATCAAGGTGGCAAACGTGGCGGATAGCACCGCCATCGTCAGCGAGTGCTGTGCTGCCTGCAACAGGCTGTCGTTATTCATCAGCAGGCCGTACCATTTGGTAGTAAAACCCTGCCAGTTGATGCCAAAGCGCGAACTGTTAAAGGAGTTCACAATCAGAATGATGATTGGAATATACAGATACGCGTAGATAGCGGTCATAAAACCGCCGCGAAGCAGTCGACCGATCATTCGAGTTCCACCTTCTTGTTCAGTAAGCGGGAGGCGCGCCAGTAGATCAGCAGCATCAGACCCATCACGATGGTCAGCGTAATGCTGGTGGCTGCACCAAACGGCCAATCGCGGATGTTCAGGAACTGAACTTTAATTACGTTACCAATCAGCAGGTTTTTCGCACCGCCCATTAAGTCGGAAACGTAAAACAGCCCCATTGCGGGCAGCATGACCAGCAGGCATCCGGCGATAATCCCCGGCATCGTCAACGGAATAATGATGCGAGTGAAGGTCTGAAGCTTATTGGCACCTAAATCGCGTGCGGCTTCCAGCAGCGGTTTATCGAGCTTTTCAATGCTGGAATAGAGCGGCATCACCATAAACGGCAACAGGATGTATACCAGCCCGATAATCACCGCGCTGGGGGTAAACATAATGCGAATGGGTGTATCGATAACGCCGAGCCATAACAGAAACTCGTTGAGATAGCCTTTGGTACTGAGGAAAATTTTGAGTCCGTAGATGCGAATAAGGGAATTGGTCCAGAACGGAACAATCAGCAGGAATAGCAGCAGCGGGCGTACTTTTTCCGGCAGTTTCACCAAAAACCAGGCAAACGGGTAGCCGAGTACCAGACAGGCGAGCGTGGCAATCAGCGCCATATTGAGGGAGTGAACCAGCACCTCAAAATAGAGCGGATCGAGCAGACGCGTATAGTTCTCCAGCGTAAAGACCATTTTGACGAAATTGGCGTCGTCACGGGTCAAAAAGCTGGTGCCGATGATCATCAGGTTGGGCAGAAAGACAAATAACACAAGCCAACCGACAATGGTGAAGATCACCACACTCTGGAATTTACTTGTGCTCTTCATCAGCCAGTACGACCTCCCAGCTTTCTACCCAGTTAATTGCCATTTTCTGGTCGAGCGAGTGGTCAAAGTCAGGATCATCTTCGTTGAAGAATTCGCTGACCATCACCATTTTGCCATTTTCCAGTTCCACAACCGACTCCAGCGTCATGCCTTTGTAGTTGCGTTCGCGCACGTAGCCGATCAGGCCTTCGATATGATTATCATCGTTGATTTCATCAACGCGTAAATCTTCAGGGCGTAACAGAACGTGCAGCTTTTGTCCGGGAACTACCGCGAAGTTGACATAAATATTGCACTCGCGGCCTTCAACGTTAGCACGAACACGCTGTTCATCCAGACGTTCAATCACCGTGGCGTTAAACATATTGATCTCGCCGATAAACCCGGCGACAAACAGATTCTTTGGCTCTTCGTAGATTTCGCGCGGCGTACCGTCCTGCTCAATCTTACCATCGCGCATCACCACGATGCGGTCAGACATAGTCAGCGCTTCTTCCTGATCGTGTGTGACAAAGACAAAAGTGATACCAAGCTTACGCTGCAGCGCTTTCAGCTCATTCTGCATCTGCTTACGCAGTTTGTAGTCCAGCGCAGAGAGGGATTCATCTAACAAGAGTAAGCGGGGTTTGTTGACCACTGCTCGGGCAATCGCTACGCGCTGCTGCTGTCCGCCGGAAAGTTGATGCGGTTTTCGCTGGGCGAACTCTTCCAGTTGCACCATGCGCAAGGCTTCGGTAACGCGGGGAGAAATGTCGGCTGCGGGCGTTTTTTGCATGCGCAAACCAAAGGCCACATTCTCAAACACAGTCATGTGGGGGAATAGCGCATAGCTTTGGAAGACGGTATTCACGTAGCGATTTTCCGCTGGAACGTGAGTGATGTCCTCGTTGTCCAACAAAATATGACCGGAATCAACCGTTTCCAGACCGGCAATCAGGCGAAGAACGGTTGTTTTACCGCAGCCAGAGGGGCCAAGCAGCGTAAGAAACTCGCCATTATTGATGGTCAAATCCAGGCTGGAAATCACCTCTTTGCCATCGAAACTTTTGCGAATTCCCGCTAATTGCACCAGTGGAGAAAGCGAACGCGGTTGTTTATTCAATTTTTTACTCTGTCCCATGTAAACGCAACGGATGGCTGACCGATGCGGGGTTTGTGGTTAACCACCTTGATGACTCTTAATGAGGGCCGTTATTCTACGGCAAACCATTGTAATCGCCAATCCTTGTTGCGAATTACTGACTTAGCCCTATAGTCAGAGGGGATGTCAGGGCGAAATATTCTCACTTGCGGGGATAAAAGTGACCTGACGCAATATTTGTCTTTTGTTGCTTATTGATAATGTTGTCACAAAAAGTGAGGGTGACTGCATGGATAAACTACTTGAGCGTTTTTTACACTACGTGTCGCTGGACACCCAATCAAAATCGGGCGTGCGGCAGGTACCCAGCACCGAAGGACAGTGGAAATTATTACAACTGCTCAAACAACAGCTCGAAGAGATGGGGCTGGTTAATATTTCACTGAGCGAAAAAGGCACGCTGATGGCAACGTTACCTGCTAACGTTGCTGGCAATATTCCTGCGATCGGCTTTATTTCCCATGTGGATACCTCACCGGATTTCAGCGGTAAAAATGTCAATCCGCAAATCGTTGAAAACTATCGCGGTGGCGATATTGCGTTAGGCATTGGTGATGAAGTTTTATCGCCGGTGATGTTCCCGGTGCTGCATCAACTTCTGGGTCAGACGCTGATCACCACAGACGGTAAAACGTTGTTGGGCGCGGATGATAAAGCAGGCGTGGCGGAAATCATGACCGCACTGGCTGTGCTTATCCAAAAAAATATTCCGCACGGTGATATCCGCGTGGCCTTTACGCCGGACGAAGAGGTGGGTAAAGGGGCGAAGCATTTTGATGTTGCGGCATTCGATGCGCAGTGGGCCTATACCGTTGACGGTGGTGGCGTAGGTGAGCTGGAGTTTGAAAACTTCAACGCCGCGTCGGTTAATATCAAAATTGTTGGCAACAATGTGCATCCCGGCACCGCAAAAGGGGTGATGGTGAATGCGCTGTCCCTGGCGGCGCGTATTCACGCTGAGGTTCCGGCAGATGAAAGCCCTGAAAAGACGGAAGGCTATGAAGGCTTTTATCATCTGGCGAGCATGAAAGGGACGGTCGATCGGGCGGATATGCACTACATTATTCGTGATTTTGACCGTAAGCAGTTTGAAGCGCGTAAACGCAAGATCATGGATATCGCCAAGAAGGTTGGCAAAGGGTTACACCCAGACTGCTATATCGAACTGGTGATTGAAGACAGTTACTACAATATGCGCGAAAAAGTGATTGAGCATCCGCACGTGCTGGATATCGCCCAGCAGGCGATGCGCGATTGTGATATTGAGCCGGTGCTGAAACCGATCCGTGGCGGCACTGACGGCGCGCAGCTGTCGTTTATGGGATTACCGTGTCCGAATCTGTTCACCGGCGGCTACAACTATCATGGCAAGCATGAGTTTGTGACGCTGGAAGGAATGGAAAAAGCGGTGCAGGTGATTGTGCGTATTGCTGAATTGGCCGCGAAACAAAAATAAAGCATGTGTAGTTGCCGGATGGCGCTTTGCTTATCCGGCCTACAATATTTCACTCCAGTAGGCCTGATAAGACGCATGGCGTCGCATCAGGCACAGTCTATTACCCTTCGAAGAACCAGTACCCGCTGTTGACCAGCGCGGCAAGCATGGCAAGGAAAGAAGGATCTTCCAGCGCATCCTCAAAGTTCTCAGCCGTCAGCACAATATGACTGGCCAGCGCTTCCAGCGCAGGACGATGTGGCGAGTCAATTTTCTCACCGTTAGCGTAGACGTCATCGCCAATGCGCAATACGCGCAATCCGCCCAGACGCACTAAAACATCACCTTGTTTCAGGGCATCATAAATTTCGTCTGGTTGATACGGTGGCTCCGGCGGGGCAATATCCAGCTCATGACGAGACTGAGAGATAAACTCGCCAAACCACTGCTGAAAATGTTCTGGCTGATTAATCAGACCCAGCATCATTTCGCGCAGCTTGTCCATTTCCTGCGGCAGAACATCTGCCGGATGATCGCGCGGTGGCAGGTCAGGATCGCTGTAATAGGTGCTGCCCAGTTCGCGTTGCAAAACGTAATCGGCGAACCCGCTGATCAGCTCGCGAGTGTTTGGCGCGCGGAAGCCAACCGAATAGTTCATCGCGTTTTCTAACGCATAGCCTTCGTGCGGGAATCCCGGTGGAATGTACAGGATATCGCCGGGTTCCAGCTCTTCATCAATGATGGCTTCGAACGGGTCGACCTGAAGAAGATCCGGGTGAGGGCAGTGCTGCTTCAACTGCAGCTTTTCGCCTACGCGCCAGCGACGACGACCGGTTCCCTGAATGATAAATACATCGTACTGATCCAGGTGCGGGCCAACGCCGCCGCCGGGTACAGAGAAAGAAATCATCAGATCGTCGATACGCCAGTCCGGTAATTCACGGAACGGGCGCATCAGCGCGGCGGTAGGTTCGTGCCAGTGGTTGACCGCCTGCACCAGCAAAGACCAGTTGTTCTCGCCAAGATGGTCGTAGCTTTCGAAGGGACCATGGCTAACCTGCCATTTACCATCCTGATGGCTGACGAGTCGGCTGTCGACCTCGCTTTCCATTGCCAGTCCAGCCAGTTCGTCAGGAGAAAGAGGATCAATAAAGTTATTAAACCCGCGTTTTAAGACCACCGGGCGTTTCTGCCAGTGGCGTTCAAGAAAATCGGGCCAGTTAAGTGTGAGTTGGTATTCCATAGTGAGCATCCCGCAGGCTGGTATCTGCAACCGATTATAACGGATACTTAACCTCAAGCGTGAAGTCAGTACATATTTATTACATGCGACGATTACTCGTCTTTCTGGCCCGGCTGCTGGCGGCCAAAAATAACTTCCATGCGCGCGCCACCCAGCAGGCTATCACCAGCAATAATTTGCCCGTCATACTGTTCGGTGATTTCTCGCGCCACCGCCAGACCGACGCCTTGTCCGGGACGTAGTGTATCTACGCGCTGTCCACGGTCAAACACCACTTCCCGTTTGCTTTGCGGAATACCAGGACCATCGTCTTCGACCAGAATATGCAGCTGATCCTCAGACAGTTGCGCCGAAATCTCGACAAACTCCAGACAATACTTACAGGCGTTATCCAGGACGTTGCCCAACACCTCGACAAAGTCATTCTGTTCGCCCACAAAGCTGATCTCAGGTGAGATATCGAGATTAATGTTGACCCCTTTACGCTGATACACTTTATTCAGCGCCGAGGTGAGCTTATCCAGCAACGGCGCGACCGGGTGCAGCTCGCGGCTGAGTAGGGCACTGCTGCCACGCATACTGGCGCGATGCAGGTAATAGCCTATCTGTTGGGAAATACGGCTGATTTGTTCCAGCATGATAGGCTCTGCGTCGCTGACGTTCATCTTTTCATTACGCATTGAGCGCAGCGTACTTTGCAGTACCGCCAGTGGCGTTTTCAGACTATGGGTGAGATCGGTTAACGTGGTGCGGTATTTATCGTAGCGCTCACGTTCGCTTTTTAAAAGCCGATTGAGATTGCGAACCAGGCTGGTCAATTCGCGTGTGGTGGCGGGGTTTAGCATCTCACGATGATGTTCCTCAAGCTCACGGACTTCACGCGCTAGCGACTCAATTGGCCGCAGGCTCCACCAGGCGGCCACCCATAACAGCGGAATGACCAGCAACAGATTGGCGACCAGGACATAAATAAACCAGCTCCAGACCATATACGAGCGCTTTAGCTCTATAGGAATGGTGTCGACAACCACAATGGTCAGTTGCGGCATTCTGGCTGTGGCGGGGTAGACGTTCACCGCCACGGAGTGGGTCATTTCGGCGTCGTCATCATCTTCTCTGACTTCTTTTAACTGCTGCTGAGCGGAGTGATCTTCGCCCAGTAAAGTGCTGGTGGCGTTTACATTGGCTTCAATTTCATGAAAACCGTTCGTTTTTAGCCAGTCCGGTTGGATACTTTTCGTCAGCCAGGGAACATTGCGCTGCGCCCACAACAATTCACCGCTTTCGTTATAGATCAGCGACATTGTTGGACTTTGCATATCGAGATGTTCAGGCAGCTCGACGTTTATCTTGCCGTTTTCCCACTTTGCCAGGGTATAAAACAGATTACTTTCACCCCGCAGCAGGCGGAACGTTGTCTTATCAAAGCTGACGCTGTAGCCCACCAGGGCAACCATGCCGTAGGCCAGTGAGAGCACCAACACCACGCCCGCAGTTGCCAGTAAAAAGCGCAACCGCAGCGATAGCGGGAAAAAATGACGCAATAGTTTATTCATTAGCGCAGTTCAAAAAGATATCCCTGACCACGCACGGTGGTGATGACGTCGTCCGGATACTGCGCCTGTATTTTCTTACGCAGACGTCCCATTAGAACATCAATGGTGTGACTTTCGCGCAGCTCGGCATCCGGATAAAGCTGCAGCATGAGCGAATCTTTACTGACCACTTTGCCATTATTACGGATGAGCGTTTCCATAATGGTGTATTCAAACGCAGTGAGCTTGATAACTTCATCATTGACGGATAACTCGCGTCGAGAGAGGTCCACCTGAAAAGGCGGAAGGGAGATAATTTGCGATGCCAGACCGCTGTTGCGGCGCATCAGTGCCTGCATGCGCGCAGCCACTTCTTCGATGTGAAACGGTTTGGTGACATAATCGTCAGCGCCAGCGCTGAGGACTTCCACCTTGTCCTGCCAGCCTTCGCGCGCGGTTAATACCAGAATCGGCAGCGAAACCTCATTACTGCGCCAGCGGCGGATCAGCGACAAACCATCTTCATCGGGGAGTCCTAAATCAACGATCGCGATATCCGGCAGATGTTCATTCAGATAATAGTCCGCTTCCTTCGCATCTTCTGCATCATCCACCTGATGCCCTAAATCCTGTAACTGAACCTTGAGGTGGTGGCGTAATAAAGCATTATCCTCGACAACCAGTACGCGCATCATCGTTTCTCCCTAAAATAATGGTATGAATAGTTTAACGCTGATTATGTGGATTGAAAGCAGCGCTATGAAATTAAATAACTTTTCTCATGCACCCCTGCCCGTGGGGGCGCCCTGGGGGCAGTGCCGTTGGCATCTGATTGTTCAGCATGTTGACCTGATCCTGGTTCATGTCGCCAATCCACTTGGAGTAAACCTCGTACACCATGCGCGCATCTTCATGTCCCATCTGACTCGCTATGAATGACGGGTTCGCTCCGGCCATCAACGTCCAGCATGCGTAGGTATGCCGTGACTGATAAGGATTCCTTTCGCGGATATTTGCAAGTTTAGTGCCTCGCTTCCAGCCATAGGCAATCGAGTTCTTGGAGAAGTAACTGCCTTTTTTTGACGAATATGCTGTCGGTGAAAAAACGAAGCGAAGAGATTGCTGCTCAGTTTTTCCGATCTCCCGATGGTGAAATCGAATTTCTTGCTTCGGATTAGCGCCGGTGACTTCGTATTGTTCCTTCAGTGCATCCAGAGCAGGTTTAAGCAACGTTATCGTCCTTATTCCGGCATCTGTCTTAGGGGGTACAAATACTCGCTTATTCGTCAAACTTCTGGATACGTGGATTTCACCTTTTACCAAATCAATGTCTTCCCATGCCAGGGCGCATATCTCGCCCGGTCTCATCCCCGTATGAACGGCAACAATGATGATTAATGCCTGGCTACGGGGAAGGGCGGCTATCAGTGCCTGGTACTCATGAAGTAAAAGTGGGTCGGGATCATTTTTAGATAACTTGAGTCGCGACACTCCTTCATAAGGAGCATGCAATATAAACTGGCTTCGGTTTGCGAGCTTAAGCATTTCTGATAAAACTGCCATCTGTTTATTGACTGTTGAGGGCGCGCGGCCCTGCCTGGCCAGATTCGGCATCGCTGGGTTAATAATTGTCCCGGTCAATAACTCCTTTCGGTAATGCAAGATGTCGGCATGCTCAATATCTACCAGACGGGTATTTTCTCCGATTACACGTAGTAACGTATTTACGACCGAAGTAAGCGATAGCAGTGTTGCACCAGATACCTCTAAGGCTTTGGTGTCTGTAAAAAAATCACTTAGTTCTTTAACGGGGCGACGTTTGATCCGTTACCGGACACCGGTATAACGAATACGCCGCCCGCCGTGCAGCACCTGACCACAGAGATTCTGGCAGAGGAGGGACAGTATCAGGCGCGGGTGCGATGGGATACCCCGCGTGTGGTTAAGGGGGTTAACTTCTCCCTGCGCCTGACGGTGAAAGCGGAAGATAACAGCGACCGGCTGGCCAGCAGCCTGACCCTGACAAAAACGGAGCATACTTTCCGTAACCTGACGCCGGGGCGCTACACCCTGATGGTGCGGGCGGTGAACAGCCAGGGCCAGCAGGGCGATCCGGCCAGCACGGATTTCAGCATCGCCGCACCGGCAGAACCTTCTTATGTTGAGCTGACTCCCGGCTATTTTCAGATAACCGCCACCCCGCGCCAGGCGGAATATGACCCCACGGTGCAGTATGAATTCTGGTTTACGGATACGCAGATTGCCGATATCCGCCAGGTGGAAACCGATGCGCGTTATCTCGGCACCGCGCTGTACTGGATTGCAGCAAACGCGAATATAAAACCCGGCAAGGATTATTACTTCTATATCCGGGCCGTGAACCAGGTCGGGAAATCGGCATTCGTGGAGGCTAAAGGGCAGGCCAGCAACGATGCGGCGGGTTATCTGGATTTCTTCAAAGGGAAAATCACCGAAAGCCACCTGGGTAAAGAGTTGCTGGAGAAGGTGGAGCTGACGGAAGATAACGCCAGCAGGCTGGATCAGTTTTCGGAAGAATGGCAGGACGCGAACGGCAAATGGAATGCCATGTGGGGCGTGAAGATAGAGCAGACCGAAGACGGGAAGCACTATGTGGCTGGTCTTGGGCTGAGCATGGAAGACATGGAAGAAGGGAAGATAAGCCAGTTCCTGGCGGCGGCGGACCGTATCGCGTTTATCAACCCGGCAAACGGCAATGAAACTCCCGCCTTCGTGATGCAGGGTGACCAGATATTTATGAACGAGGTATTCCTCAAGTATCTGACGGCTCCCACTATCACCAGCGGCAGGAACCCGCCGACCTTTATGCTGACGCCTGATGGCAGGCTGACCGCTCGTAATGCGGATATCAGCGGTAATATCAGCGCGAATTCCGGGACCCTCAGTAATGTGACGATAGCGGAAAACTGCACTATCAACGGGACGCTGCGGGCAGAGAATATTGTCGGCGATATTGTTAAAGCTGTGGGGCGGGCTTTCCCCGGAAGTGCTACTCACCCGAATGGAAACTCACGGTTCAGATACAGGATGATCAGCGTTTCGACAGGCAAATAATCATTCCGTCCATCACCTTTTCAGGAAGAAAAGGAAAATCAGAGACAAGCAACGAGATATGGACAGACTGTGGGCTTGTAGTGAAGCACAACGGCAGAGAGATATATAACGCAACCCCGGAGATATCAGCGAGATCATTCAGCACAGTCCTTGATATGCCAGCCGGAGGTGGAAATGTGACCCTGAGCTTTACGGTGTCATCTATTGACGGTGGTGGTGGCGCCGGGGCTTCTATCAGCAGCCTGCTGGTTATCGTGGTGAAGAAGAACAGCAATGGTATCAGCATTCGCTGATGCCTGAATCCTTAAACGAGCGCCTGAATGGGCGCTTTTTTATTGCTGAAAACAAGAGGTAATGACATATGTCAGTACAAATTTCTGGCGTATTAAAAGACGGGGCGGGAAAACCGGTACAGGACTGCACTATTCAGCTGAGCGCTAAGAAAACCAGCCCGACCGTTGTTGTGGAGGTGACTTCATCTACTCTTACAGGAGCGGACGGTCACTACAGCATTGAGGCTTAACCGGGTTATTACAGTGTGTCATTGTTGCGGGAAGGTTTTCCTCCCGTCCTTGCTGGCGACATTTACGTTGCCCCGACCGATGCGCCGGATACCCTGAATGTGTTTCTCGATGCGCCGAAGGATGCGGACCTACGTCCGGATGTGATGAAACGCTTTGAGGAAATGGTAAACCGCGTTGTGGATTTGAGCGGTGTAACAGAGAAGGATCGGGAACGCGCCGAACAGGCCGCACAGTCAGCAGCGCAGAGCAATGATGCGGCAGCATTGTCTGCAACGGCTGCGGCGGAGTCACAGCGTCAGGCGGCGCACTCTGCCGATGCGGCTGATGTGTCTGCCCAATCTGCCGCAGATAATGCCCGACAGACAGCACAGGACGTTCTGGTCAGTGGTGCAGATGCGGACAGTGCGGCTAAGTCTGCACAGGCCGGAGAGGCAAAGACCGCCGCTGATACGGCACAGAAAGCGCAGCAGGATGCAGGCGCTTCAGCACAGTCTTCAGCTGTAAGTGCCGAAAGTGCAGCTTTGTCAGCACAAACAGCGGGTGAGCATGCCGGCAATGCAGCCGCATCTGAAACCTCCGCGCGTGAAAGCGCCCTCACAGCTACACAGGCTGCAGAACAGGGTAATAACAGCGCAGCAGCTGCAGCACTAAGTGAACAGCATGCCAGGGGATCCAGCGACAAGGCTGCTAAATCAGAGGCTGCGGCATCAGCCAGTGCAGAATCGGCATCTTCAAGTGAAGCATCAGCTCTGCAGTCAGCCGAAACGGCTGAGAATCAGAAAAATGCAGCCACTGAGAGTGCCAACCGCGCAGAACAGGCCAAAAATGATGCGCTGACTTCCCGGAACGATGCAGTAAAAGCAGCTGAAACAGCAGCGACAGACGCCGCAGAGAAAGCTGCAGGCAAGGTTTCGGAGCAACTGAAAGCTGCTGTAGCCGATGATACTCAGCGCGCAGAAGCAGCAATGGCTGGCGCTGAAAGCGCGGCAGCTGCTTCACAGGGATACCGTGATGAAGCGCGTGATATTGCTGAAAGTCTGAAGCTGGGAGATGCCAGTACAACGCAGAAAGGGCTTGCGCAGTTAAGCAGCGATGACGACAGCGACAGTGAAGCCCTTGCAGCGACATCGAAAGCCGTTAAAAAAGTCAAAGACCTGACGAACCTAAAAGCCCCGCTGGACAGTCCTGAACTGACGGGAACGCCAACCACTCCCACGCCACCACTGACCGTTAACAACCAACAAATTGTTAATGCTGAGTTTGTTCACGCAGCAGTTGCCGCGCTTGTCGGCTCATCTCCTGAAGCTCTCGATACGCTGGCTGAGTTAGCTGATGCATTAGGCAATGATCCCAACTTTGCCACAACGATGCTCAATGCGTTAGCGGGTAAACAGCCTTTACATGAGGTATTAACATCTCTTTCAGGACTCAATTCTGCAGCTAATAAACTGGCATTCTTTAACGGCCATAATAGCATGGCGCTGGCAAATTTAACTGCCGTCGGTCGTGTCTTGATTGGTCAGGAGTCTGTAGCGAAGGTTCTCGAATACCTTGGTTTAGTAGAAACTATAAATCGTGCAGCTGGATCACTGCAAAAAGACCAGAACGGCGCGGATGTGCCACAACCTGATTGGTTCGTGCGTAATATCGGTGCTGCGAGGGCTTTCAGTGGAACGGTAAGTATCGGCGGTGGTGGCAACTGGACGACAGCGGAGTTTATCGCCTGGCTTGAAGGTCAGGGCGTTTTTAATCATCCGTACTGGATGTGCAAAGGATCCTGGTCATATGCTGATAACAGGGTGATTACTGATACCGGGTGCGGGAATATCCAGTTAGCCGGCGCGGTAGTCGAGGTTATGGGTTTTCGTGGTGCAATGACTATTCGTGTCACTACAGCCACGGCGGGCGCAGGGACACTCAGCACTCAGTTTACCTACACCAATCATGGTGATGACTATTTGCCTGGCTGGCGACGGGATTTCAACACCGCTAATCTGCCACCCGAGTCTTATCCTGTCGGAGCACCTGTCCCGTGGCCATCTGACACAGTTCCAGCGGGTTATGCATTAATGCAGGGACAGCCGTTTGATAAATCAGCCTATCCATTACTTGCTGTGGCTTATCCAGCGGGCGTTATTCCTGATATGCGTGGTCAGACGATTAAGGGAAACCCAACTGGTAGAGGGGTATTAACACAAGAACAGGATGGTATTAAGTGGCACGATCACGGTGCAACGATCGCAAGTACCGATCTCGGAAGCAGGGATACAACCGGGTTTGACTATGGCACCAAATCAGTATCGGTTTTTGACTATGGCACTAAATCAACGACCGGGGCGGGGGCTCACAATCACCCTATATCCGGGAGAACGCAGTTCGGTAAGGCGGGGGATGTTGTTGCTATGTCTAATACCGGCTCTGACAGAACAAACTGGGGAGCCGTAGGTGGAGTCGGTGACCACGCTCATGCTGTCGGAATTGGCGCACATGATCACGTGGTGGGCATTGGAGTGCATGCTCACTCTGTTTACATTGGTGCGCACAGCCATGGTGTGACTGTTTCACCATCTGGTCTGGCTGAAAACACTGTAAAAAATACTGCATTTAATTATTTAGTGAGGCTTGCATAATGACTTTTAAAATGACCGATACCAACCGCGTTATTACTATTTACAACCTTTCATCAGCAACGAATGAATTTATCGGTAAGGGGGATGGGTACATTCCGGCCAATACGGGGTTACCTGCGTACTGTACCGATATTGCACCACCAGTTGCAAAGGATGAATTTGTCGCTGTATTTAATTCTGAATCTGGTAAATGGTCACTTGTTGAAGATCATCGAGGGAAGATTGTCTACAATATCCATACAGGAGCAAACATCACAATTAACCAGTTAGGTAAATTGCCTGATGATGTTGTTTCCGTTGCTCCTGAAGGCCATTTTGTTAAGTGGGATGGAGAAAAATGGGTGCATGATGCAGATGCAGAAAAAACGGCGCAGATTACACAGGCGACACAGCAAAAGGAAAGTCTTCTGGCTCTGGCTACCTCAAAAATCGCTCCCTTACAGGACGCAGTTGATCTTGATATTGCAACAGAAGCGGAAGCAGTACTTATACTGGCGTGGAAAAAATACCGCGTTTTACTTAACCGCATAAAACCAAATGATGCCCCTTATAATATCTGGCCGGATATGCCGGACGAGAAATGAGTTATTCTAAAGTTTTTTTGAATACTGCAGAAGTGCCAGCATAGAGTGCATTAGGTAGAACATCACAATTCACAACGCTGTTTGCTGCCACTATGCTACCATCCCCTATAGTTACTCTAGGTAAAATAACGGCTCCAGCACCAATCCAAACGTTGTACCCGATATGTATTGGTGGGCAACGGTTGTGAAAGTCACATTTAGTCCAATGAATGTATTTTCATAGATAATTACCTGTGCATGCTCGAAAGTTTCACACTCTGAGTTTATGTAAGAATTGTTTCCTATCTGAATACTTCCTTTCTGAAAGAAATACGGGGGTCTGACAGTGAAGCATCCATTCGTTTTCATACTCGCTTTTAAAGTAATCTATTTTCCTTTTCTCTGCTTGCTTGTGATGAATTGAATGTAGTGGTCAAGTAATATTGGTCACGGTTTTACAGTAAATTTAGGCCAGCGTTTCATGGAATTGTTCCCTCAAATTTAAAAGTGAAAGACCGTTCATTGAACCATGCTTCGTTCATTCTGGAAAAATGAGCGGCGCCTGACCGGCACCGCTCATTGTGTGAATGTTCAGTCGAAGGGGCGACAGCCACAGATGTGGCTGTCGTTTCCATCCCTGGTTAGAAGTTGATGCGGAAACCTACACTACCGGTTACCGGAGACTCGATATTCTCTCCTTTCTGGTAGTTTGCCTCAGCCCACACCCCTGAGTTTGGTGTCAACTGGGCACTCACTCCGACACCGTATTTACCGGTCGTGCCAGAAATATCGTTGCTGAAGTCATAGCGGTTGTTAATCTGCACCTTGTTGTTGTCCGAAAACTCATGGTTGACCGCAGCCTTGATGTACGGTTTGACTGTTTGTCCGGCAATATCAAGATTCATACCCAGATTCACACCGGTCTCGGCCTGCAGAGACTTGGTTGCCCCGATGCTGGCTTTCATGCCGTTATTCAGACTGATATCTTTCGAGTCTGCGCGGAACGCCGTTGTCCGCACGTATGGCTGCGCCCATGTATTCTCATTCAAACTGAAGGTCTTGCCAGCTTCAAGACTGCCGCCGAAACCGTTCTGGCTGTAATCTCCCTTCACCGCCGTGCCGTCACTCATCCAGGTGCGCAGCTCATTACTAAAGCGGTTGAATTTGATAACCCCGTCCACGTAGTATCCGTCATTATCAAACCAGGTTGCATACAAACCACCGCCTGTACTGTCGATCGAACTATTTCCTCCACGTGCATGCTTAATGCTGTTATCGGTGTATGAGAAGAAGGCGCCCACAGCTAAACGGCTGTCATCCAGCTCAAAGACCTTGTCGCCCCCAGTTTCGAAACCGTTCTGGGTCAGGGTATAGCCCGAGCTAGCTCCGCCGCTGATGCGGTTATCTGACCCTGTATAACGGCCCCACACACCGCCTGGTGCACGGGTATTTTGCATCACGTCACCGTGACGGAAACGCAGATTTTGCAGTTCGCTGTTGAAGACGTATGCCGGTGCAGTCGCCATGCCCAGCACCGCGTCGGCAGATTTTGTTGTGCGATATACTGGAGACGGCATACCTGTATCCGGGTTGCCAACATCCGGGTTACCTGCATCCGGGTTAGTCGGCGGAGTAACCGGGGGGGCGTTGTCAGCCTTCAGATACCAGTTGGTATTTTCCTTACTCAGGGAGTATTCCCAGGTACCAGCATCGACTTTTCCGCCTTTCAGGGTAAACCCGGCATCACCGCCGCCGGTCTGCACTACCTGAAGCGGCGAGCCTGCGGATACTGGCTCTCGGCCGGTGTTTTTGATATCAAGCACAAAGTTACCGCTGGCATTACCCGTAACCTTCAGCATATCTCCGGTATGAGACGCGATATCAGTGTTCATCCGGAATGTCCCGCTACCCGACAGGCTCCCGAGCGACAGCGAAACCGCCTGGAAGGCTGGCGTCAGACGTGTGGTTGTTGACGGACGGAAATCAACGGTCCCGTTATCCAGCGTTAATGCGCCGACAGTGGAGTCACCATCGAGATGCCAGACAGACGCACCTTTAACCGCCATATCACCTGCACCGGTGCTGTCTCCCGCAACGTTCCCCGTCAGGATGGTCCCGTTATCCAGCATCAGGGTGGTGCCTGACTGTGTCGTCACATTAGCCTTAGCCTGAAGGGCATCCATCGTCATGGCACCGCCACTCTGAAGAACAATCCCGCCGTCCTGAGACAACAGACCACTGAAGCGAGTATTTCCGCCTTCCTGTGTCAGGGTACCGGTCCCCGTCAGGGTACCTGCGAAGGCTGCAGCACTGTTGTTGAGGTAATACAGGTTGCCTTCGTTTGTGACTACGTCACCGACCAGCGTCCCTTTATCAGTCAGGGTAGTGGTGCCGTAGAGCACACCGCCGCTGCGAACATCCAGCGTCCCGTTGCTGCCAACAGTTGTATCGCTGGCCTGATGACCGCTAAATACTGTCAGATAGCCTTCGTTCTCCAGCAGCATATTGGCTGCACTGCCGCCCGCGATACTGAAATTGCCATTATGGTTGGTACCACTCAGGACTGCACTGGTATTGGTGACGACAGCACCGCCACTGTTCTGGGTAACCTTAGAGGCTGAACCACCGGCCTCTACCTGCAGCATGCCGCCGCTTGTAATGGTCGTTTCTGTGACATTTCCATCGATGTAAACATGCTGACGTCCACCGCTGTAAACGGTTGTGTTAGTGGCGCTGCCACCACTGGAGACGTACTGGCGTCCGCCGTTGTTAATAGAGGTGCCCGTGGCACTTCCGCCATAGAGATACACCCCCCCACCGGAATTAATTGTAGTGTTAGTGGCACTGCCGCCGCTGGAGACAAACTGGCGCCCAGTATTGTTAAGCACGGTGTCCGTGGCACTGCCGCCGTCACGGACATACTGGCGACCACCGCTATTAACAGAAGTCGCCTTGACGATGCCGCCACTGGAGACAAACTGTCGCGCTCCGCCGTTAACTGATGCGCTTGTGGCACTGCCACCACTGATTACATACTGGTCTCCTCCGCTGTTAATTATGGTGCCCATGGCACTGCCGCCGCCGAATACCGTCTGTCTCCCACCATTGTTAACAGTTGCATTCGTGGCACTACCACCACTGGAGACATGCTGGTGCCCTCCGCTGTTGATGGTGGAACTAGTGGCACTACCGCCGCTAGAAACATGCTGAACCCCGCCGTTGTTAATGGTGGTACTCGTGGCACTGCCACCACTGGAGACATACTGCTTCCCACCGCTGTTAATGATCGTGTTTTTTGCCGTGTCGCCTGCAGACAGGTGCATGGACTTGCGTGTTTCATTACTTCCAATTGTCTGATTGTCATAGGCTGCCGCCAGAGCGGGCATCGACGGCATAAGCAAACCAGCAATCAGCCCTGTCAGCACGGTACGTTTGATTTGTCGGGGGCGTCGGCCCCCTTTACGGGTCAGTTCTGAAGTTACGACCCACATCCCGGTGGATTCATTCCAGATAGTGTTATAGACCTTATTCATTGCTTACTCCTTTTTTCAGGGTGGCCTCAACACCCTGTTCAGTTAAAGAACGGTGAAGTTTATTGATGACGCCATTGACCTGGGCACCGGTTATCAGCCGGGTACATTCAAATTGCCGGTCAGTGTTTTTATGTCTCGGGCACCACATAAAATCTTTATGGTCAAAATTCAGCGACGTGTCGTCCCAGCATCCATTGCACCCGTGAGAGTTGAATACCCGCCACGGGGTATAAAACTCGCTGTTGGGAAGGCTGAAGCCGCTTATCAGCACCACCGGGATTCCGGTAGCCCAGGCCAGCCATGACAGACCGCTTGGCAGTCCAATGAAGAAACTGGCATGCCGCAGCAGGTTCACCCGCTCTTGCAGGGGAATTTTGCCGGTGAAGTCTTCGGCTCCCCAGGGGATGTGATTCCAGACAAAGCCCTGGCCGTAGTGGGCGTCCCGGTCAATGCACAGCACCCGGTAACCCAGTGATTTCAGGTGCGCAATGACCTCACTCCAGCCGGTGCCGTTGTTCCAGTACTTCGCCTGGCAGGTGGACTGCGTGGCGATACACACGTAAGGCTCCTGGATAACCCGTGGAGCAGACAGGTCAAGACGGACCGGCGATTCACGCGGGTCAACGCCCAGAATGTAGCCTGCGGAGCGGTGAAAACCGACCTTGCGGAAATCCACCGGCTGGTTGTCGGTATCGCCACCAAAGTACAGCCCCACACGGTAAGTGGCATAAGGCGCCACCGTGCGCGGATTGTCCGGCGTGGAAAACTGTATCTGCGGGTACTGAGCTGCCAGCAGGTCGATAATGTCCTGCGCCATCGTGCATTCCAGCTGGCACTTGTGCAGAGTCTGGAAGCGTTCGGCATAAGGGAACCAGCCCAGAAGGTCGCCTAACGTCCCGGTGGGAAATGAAATCAGCACAGGCCGGTCTTTTAATTTCAGGGTTTCATCCAGCAGGGGAGTATCTTCCCCCTGACGAAATACCTGAATGCGGAAGCGCACAAAATATTTCTTACTACTGGTCACCCAGCCGTTATCTGCATCGCAGCGGAAAAGAATGTTATCGGAATCGGCATCAAGCAAACGTACGTGCCATTTCCCTTCTGGAAGCAGAACACGAGCGCCATCATTAAAATCATAAAAGATATTTTCAGGCCCGGCCTGCGTTGGAATATCAGGCGGAGGGATAAAAAATGTATTCTTCAGTGTTGACATATTTCCACCTTAAAAATATATAAGCATTGAAAAGTACAAAAATTATTAAGTATTAGTTGCGGAAAAATGGCAAACGTATCCGCATACCTCATGCGCCCAGGATGTGTAATGATTTTAATATCGTCTATCGGTTATAAATTTGAGATGCTCTTAAAACTCACTGCATTACTCTGAAATATTGAATGGTTTCGCAGGGAATTCATTCGGTTATTTCGCTTTTTGATATCTTATAATAATTAAGTAGCGCATTAACAACCTGGGTAACATGCTCAAATCTGCTGATGCATACCCCAAAGTAGCCATTGCTAACACCATGCTTATCGCAGCAGTGAGATCTTGGGCGATTCAATACAAAATAATCGTGCAATGCCCTGATGATTTTATCGCTGCGGATGGGTGTCAGTTCGATCAGAAACCAGAACTCATCGTCAGACATATTTCCTGAAGGAAGGATATGATTCTTTTTTTCCAGGAAAGAGCTCTGCTGAGGTTGCTGGCTATGTTCTTTTATGTTTTCCACCTTCGTCTCCATTAAGCATTATCTAATTCATAACAATGACTGTCATCATTAAAAACAATACCATCCGGGAACGATTGGAAGTATACCAAAGTGAAATTAAGGAAAAAACAAAAGAATAAGGAATAAAAATCTGATAATTTTGATTATTGCTTTATTTTATGCTAAATGTGGTGATTTTTAAAAAATATTTTCACGTAAAAGTATATTTTATTGGATGTATTCTCTTTTTTTTAACAATGTTGAGTTTGTTTTGTTTTTTGTAGTTAGCAGCATTTCAAATATAGCTTATTTATAAATGTAGTAAGCGATGCAATTATTTATCGAAGTATTGTAAGGTGCTTAATTTTTTCATGTGTTAATGTTGCGTTAAATTTTATAATATTACATTAACTATTTTTATAATGTGGCAAAGAAACATTCATAGGTTTTATTAGAATCAGTGCAAGGTGTTAAGTACTTCAATTCCACCCACGTTACTGCTTTGACTAAGAGTGTTCAATTGCTGACATGAATATATGATGACCTTAAGCGATGAAGATAGCTGCCGGAAATGCCAGAGTGGTTTAAACATTCTGCTGGTGGCCGCAGTTTCAAATCGTGCATTAATTAGCGGTGGCTTATTCCACCACCCGGGAGCGTAACCCCTGAACACGGGATCAAGATGAAGTTGCTCATCTCGTTCGCTCAGCAGCAGAACTTTGGTGCCTGGTGCCACGTTGAATCGCCCGATCGGTTCAGGGTCATATGGGATATCATGTTCAGCTTCTTCAGGGAGCAGGGCGAGATAGTCCTCGCGTGTCATTGACTGTGAAAAGCGCCCACACATAGAAACCTCCAGCCAACTGTCAGACTGAAAGTATAGGATATTGAGTAGAACGATAGGATTTGAAGCTCCACACCACCAATATTCCATTATGGCTTTTAGCTTCTCGAGGTTGCTAAATGGCCGATAGACCACTATCCATTTTTACTTTTTTGGGGGCAAATTTGGGGGCAAAAATCAGTTTGGGGCATGATTTGGGGCGATAAATCGACCGATATTGGCCTCGATTGTCCAAGAAGGTTTTTTATTAACTGATTGATTTTATGATAATTAACTGTATTTACTGAATTTACAAAATCAATTTTATAGTCTAACGCTGATTATGTGGCTGTGGGGATAAACATTTAATAAACCGGGGGAAGGGATAATCTCGCGGACAATAAAAAAGCCGGAAGCGCTGATGCTTTCCGGCTTACTACGATATGAACGGAAGACCGGAACAGGCTCAAGCACGCTCCGGCATCAAACAGATTACTTCAGTTCATCAACCATGGTGATGGCGCGACCAATATAATTGGCAGGCGTCATTGCTTTCAGGCGAGTTTTCTCTTCTTCCGGCAGCGCCAGACCGTCGATAAACTGCTTCATACCTTCGGCGTCAACGCGCTTACCGCGGGTCAGCTCTTTCAGTTTCTCGTACGGCTTCTCAATACCGTAGCGACGCATCACGGTCTGAATCGGCTCTGCCAGAACTTCCCAGTTATGATCCAGTTCATCCAGCAGATGATCGCGGTTCACTTCCAGTTTGCTCACGCCTTTCAGCGTGGACTGATACGCGATCAGCGCATAGCCAATACCTACGCCCAGGTTACGCAGAACGGTAGAGTCAGTCAGGTCACGCTGCCAGCGGGAGACCGGCAGTTTGCTCGCCAGGTGCTGCAGAACCGCGTTAGACAGACCCAGGTTACCCTCGGAGTTTTCGAAATCGATGGGGTTAACTTTGTGCGGCATGGTGGAAGAGCCGATTTCACCCGCGATGGTTTTCTGTTTGAAATGGTTCAGCGCCACGTAACCCCAGACATCGCGGTCAAAGTCGATCAGGATGGTGTTGAAACGGGCGATGCAGTCAAACAGCTCGGCAATGTAGTCGTGCGGCTCAATCTGCGTGGTGTACGGGTTCCACTGGATGCCCAGCGAGGTGACAAACTCTTCGCTGAACTGATGCCAGTCAACTTCCGGGTAAGCGGCGATGTGGGCGTTATAGTTACCGACTGCACCATTGATCTTACCAAGAATTTCAACCTGGTTGAGCTGACGATACTGACGCTCCATACGGTAAGCCACGTTAGCCATTTCTTTGCCTAGCGTAGAAGGGGTGGCTGGCTGACCGTGGGTACGGGAGAGCAGAGGAATATCGCGATACTGTACAGACAGATCTTTCACCGCGTCGATAAGCTTACGCCAGTACGGCAGAACCACTTCGTCGCGTGCGGTTTTCAACATCAGCGCGTGAGACAGGTTGTTGATGTCTTCTGAAGTACACGCAAAGTGGATAAATTCGGAAACAGCGTGCAGTTCCGGGATATCCGCCACTTTCTCTTTCAGGAAATACTCAACTGCCTTCACATCATGGTTGGTCGTACGCTCAATGGTTTTGATGCGCGCAGCATCTTCTTCATTGAAGTTAGCGACGATCGCATCAAGGAAACCGATTGCGTCGGCAGCAAAAGCAGGAACTTCCTTGATCGCTGCGTGCGCGGCCAGTTTTTGCAGCCAGCGTACTTCAACCTGTACACGGAATTTCAGCAAACCGTATTCGCTGAAAATCCCGCGCAGCGCGCTGACTTTATCGCCGTAGCGTCCATCGACAGGGGAAACGGCGGTCAGTGAGGATAATTCCATAGATCACAACTCCGGGGTTAAATGAGCAAGAATTTGTTTTGCCTGAGTCGTCAGGCGATTACGAGAAAACATGAGTTGCAGACGGCCTCCACCAACCTGATGCCAGAGCACGGCAGCACGGATGCCAGCCAGCAGCGAAGCGCGTACTTTAGCCTGTACTTGTGGGCTCTGAAGGATGGCCGGGGAACCCGTGACCTGAATACGCGGGCCGAGTGGGCTGATGACGTCAACATAAATACCAGCCATCGCACTCATCAACGTTTCTGACTGCAAATCAAAATGGTCTAGTTGGCGCTGCAAGCCGCTAATACGGTCTCCCAGCGTGTCCATAGCGCCCTTGGCCGCTGACAGCTTACGCTCCAGCACCATCAGGCTTAGCGTATAGCGGGTGAGTTCCGCGTTCAGTCCCTGACGACTGCTGGCGTTCAGTACGCCAAGCAGCGTTTCAAGGCCAAGACGCAGATTGGCTTCGCTGCCGCCAAACACGCCCAGCGTAGAGCTGGGATTCATGTCGATGACACTGTTCAGTGAAACGTGTAATGCATCGGCATCACAATGCCCCTGGTGCGCCAGTTCCTGCACCAGGCGTGCCGACTGACAAATGCCTGCCAGGGCGAGGGTGATGTCATAATAATTCTTTGCCACGTTCACTGCTTCCTTGTATCAAATGTGTAAGTAATTATACCGGCAGAGGCAATCGTTGTTCGATAATGCCGCCGCCGAGGCACACTTCGCCATTGTAAAAGACAGCCGACTGACCCGGCGTGACCGCCGCGACTGGCTCGTCGAAAATGACTTCAATACGCTCAGCATCCAGTGCCTTCACGGTGCACGGAATGTCGGTCTGACGATAGCGGGTTTTCACCGTGCAGCGCATGGTGCCGGTGAACGGTTCGCGATCGACCCAATGCAGCTGTTGCGCCACCAGCCCAACGGACATCAGACGTGGATGTTCATGACCCTGAGCGACAACCAGAATGTTGTTCTCAACGTCTTTATCCACCACATACCATGGATCTTCTGTCCCTTCTTTCGTTCCGCCAATACCCAGACCTTTACGCTGACCCAGAGTGTGGTACATCAGCCCCTGATGCTGGCCAATCTCTTCGCCGTCAACGGTGATGATTTTGCCTGGCTGAGCCGGCAGGTAACGACCAAGAAACTCGCGGAACTTACGTTCGCCAATGAAGCAGATGCCGGTGGAGTCTTTTTTCTTGGCCGTAATCAGACCAAGATCTTCGGCAATTTTACGCACCTGCGGTTTTTCCAGTTCACCGACCGGGAACAGGCTTTGCGCGATTTGCTCATGGCCGAGCGTATAGAGGAAATAACTCTGGTCTTTATTGCCATCGAGCCCACGCAGCAGGCGGCTTTTGCCGTCGACATCCGCGCGACGCACGTAGTGACCGGTGGCGATGTAATCGGCACCTAAATCTTCTGCGGCAAACTCAAGGAAGGCTTTAAACTTAATTTCTTTATTGCACAGAATATCCGGGTTCGGCGTACGGCCCGCTTTGTACTCTTCAAGGAACAGTTCAAAGACGTTGTCCCAGTATTCTGCGGCAAAGTTGACGGTATGCAGTTCAATACCGAGTTTGTCACAGACAGCCTGCGCATCCGCAAGGTCGGCGGCCGCTGTGCAGTATTCCTCGCCATCGTCCTCTTCCCAGTTCTTCATGAACAGGCCTTCTACCTGATAGCCCTGTTGTTGTAACAGCCAGGCAGAAACGGAGGAATCGACACCGCCGGACATGCCGACGATCACTTTTTTTGGGCTTTCAGACATAGGAATACTCACGACATTGAACTTCAAGGCGGCATATTCTAGCACGCAGCCCTTTACTTGACACCCTCTGTAAACGGCCAGTTAAATTCACCGATCATGGCCAGTGGGTAGCGCTGGCCACTCTGATAACAGCGAATACTCTCCGCAACCAACGGCGAACGCAGGTTTGGCGCAGAGAAAATCTCTTCTGCGCTGACCCAACGACAGAAATCGATATCGCTGTCATGGGGTTCAGTAGCGCACATATTGGCAAGCTCGATAGAGAAAAGAAAACGCAAAAAAGGCGTTCTGTCCGGCGCAATCCATTGATGCATCCGAATGAAGTGCTGCGGCTGCGCTTTGATGCCCGTTTCTTCCCACAGTTCGCGTGCTGCGGCTTGCACCAGCGTTTCATCGGCTTCCAGGTGTCCTGCCGGTTGATTCCACAAGGCTTTGCCATTGATCGTTTCTTCAACGACTAAGAATTTATCTTCTGCATGCACAATGCAGGCGACCGTGACGTGCGGTTTGAACATGTTTTCCCCTTATTCCTCAGCAAATCCTTCGGCAACATCTGGCCAGCTAATTTTACCGCTGGCCTTGTCGATACTGATATAAGCCACAGGAGGCGACGTTTGTGGGTCGGCTCCGCCACGGCACAATGCGGTTTGATGATCCTCGCGCACGATAATCTCAATGGCCTTTTTAGCATTCCAGCTTTCATAAAAAATACATTGATAGTCGTGACGTAGCCCAAGGGTGGCGACTCTCGTTGCTTTGTCTGTCGACAACGGGTTGATGTCGCCGCGATAGTGGTCACCGCTGTTTATAGCCTGTAACTGCGACTTTTTTAACCAGCCGCGTATGATTTGGCGATCGGTGGTGTAATAGACCGCTTCCATAAAATCATCGTTGGATTGTTCTTGTACAGAGACGAGGTCGCCGGGCACTAAAAATACGGACGGGCTGCGACACTGTTCGGTTGGCATCGCATAGAACCATGCGCGGGTGTCTCCTGTTACCTGATAGTGGTTTGCGGAGGAGGAGGGTAAGAACCCGCGCTGCGACATCGCTTTATTTGCCCATGTCTGGCAAGACGCGCTTACTGCAAGCGGACTGGATAACGGCGTTAACCCAACTACCGAGACCCAGCCGGTGGCGAAGGTTCCTTTAGCGTCCCGATAACGTACGTAACGATAAGGTTCATCTTTGGAAAGCATGCCCGTGCTTTTGTAGCGCTGTGAACTCCTGAGCACCTCGATGGTGTCGCCATTGACCATGAACGCGGGGAGTTGACACTCTGTTGCTGGTGCAGAATAGAAATGCAGGCGTGAGTCGGTTTTTACTTTGGCAGACTCATAAAGGTAGTTTGCCTCTCCGGCTGCTGTTCCGGCAATCGTCTCACAGTCCAGTTTTGCTGAACAAAACGGTGACGCGCCGAGCAGGATGAATGCTGCAAAAAGCTGCTTATCCATTTTTTTCATTCTTCCCTGTTAACACTCACGTTAAACCGTACGGTTACGATTTCAGTTCCCGCCACTCGCCGTTAGCAAGATTTTCCAGCGTGTAATCCCCCATGGCATAGCGGATGAGGCGCAGCGTAGGAAATCCAACATGCGCTGTCATACGACGTACCTGACGGTTGCGGCCTTCATATAAGGTAACTTTCAACCAGCTGGTGGGAATGTTTTTCCGTTCCCGAATCGGCGGATTTCTCGGCCACAGCCATACGGGTTCCTCTACTACTTCAATGCCTGCGGGTAGCGTGGGACCATCATTGAGCGTTACTCCGTTACGCAGGGCGTCCAGCGCTTCTGCTGTCGGCTCGCCTTCAACCTGGACGTAATAAATTTTCCCGGTACGCTTACCGGGTTGCGTTAACCGCGCCTGCAGCGCGCCGTCATTGGTTAGCACCAAAAGCCCTTCGCTGTCCCGGTCGAGTCGGCCCGCCGCATAAATTCCCGGCACGGGAATAAAATCTTTTAACGTGCTTCTGCCAGCCTCGTCAGTAAATTGTGGCAAAACATCGTAGGGTTTATTGAACAAAACCACGCGTTTTGGCTGGTTTTCTTTACGCTGCTTAGTGACTTGTCGTGAGCTGAATCGCTCAACCCGGTGATTTCTAAAAGAAGTTTTTTGCATGGTATTTTCAGATTATATCAATTGCCGCATTATAGCCTAAGAACGAGTGTCTTTCATGGCGGCGAACAATAGGGTAGTATTGACACGCTCATTACAAATCATTAACAAAAAGTTGCTCTAACGCATCCGTGTAGCAGGACGCAAACGCACATGCAGCGTGATGACAGACGAGCAGAACCAGAAGCGCTCGAAGGAGAGGTGAATGGAAAGCAAAGTAGTTGTTCCGGCGGAAGGTAAGAAGATCACCCTGCAAAACGGCAAACTCAACGTTCCTGAAAATCCGATTATCCCGTTCATTGAAGGCGACGGTATCGGCGTTGATGTAACCCCACCGATGATCAAAGTTGTCGATGCTGCTGTCGAGAAAGCCTATAAAGGCGAGCGTAAAATCTCCTGGATGGAAATCTACACCGGCGAGAAATCCACTCAGGTTTATGGCCAGGACGTCTGGCTGCCTGCTGAAACCTTAGATCTGATTCGTGAATATCGTGTTGCCATTAAAGGCCCTCTGACCACCCCTGTTGGCGGCGGTATTCGCTCTCTGAACGTAGCTCTGCGTCAGGAACTTGACCTGTATGTCTGCCTGCGTCCGGTGCGTTATTATCAGGGCACACCAAGCCCGGTTAAACACCCTGAACTGACCGACATGGTCATCTTCCGCGAAAACTCCGAAGATATCTACGCGGGTATCGAGTGGAAAGCTGACTCTGCCGATGCTGAGAAAGTGATTAAATTCCTGCGCGAAGAGATGGGCGTGAAGAAAATCCGCTTCCCGGAACATTGCGGCATTGGTATCAAACCGTGTTCTGAAGAAGGGACTAAACGTCTGGTGCGTGCAGCGATTGAATACGCCATCGCCAACGATCGTGATTCAGTTACCCTGGTACACAAAGGCAACATCATGAAGTTCACCGAAGGCGCGTTCAAAGACTGGGGTTACCAGTTAGCGCGTGAAGAATTCGGTGGTGAACTGATCGACGGCGGTCCATGGGTGAAAATCAAGAACCCGAAAACCGGTAAAGAGATCGTGGTTAAGGACGTTATCGCCGATGCGTTCCTGCAACAGATCCTGCTGCGTCCGGCTGAGTATGACGTGATTGCCTGTATGAACCTGAACGGTGACTACATCTCCGATGCGCTGGCCGCACAGGTTGGTGGTATTGGTATCGCGCCGGGTGCAAACATCGGTGACGAATGCGCTCTGTTCGAAGCAACCCACGGTACTGCACCGAAGTATGCAGGTCAGGATAAAGTGAACCCAGGTTCCATCATTCTGTCTGCTGAAATGATGCTGCGCCACATGGGTTGGACTGAAGCGGCTGATTTAATTGTTAAAGGTATGGAAGGCGCGATTAACGCCAAGACCGTAACCTATGACTTCGAACGTCTGATGGGCGGCGCTAAGCTGCTGAAATGCTCAGAGTTTGGTGACGCGATTATCAAGAACATGTAATGCCGTAGTTTGTTAAATTTATTAACGGGAGCGTAACGCTCCCGTTGTTTTTTGTTAGGCTGCTAACGGTTATCAAAATTTTATCAAAACAAGTTATCAAAACCCCCTAGTAGTTTGGGTAGGTTGGTCAGTCAGATGGGAGTTATATCGTCAGATTCCAATTAGGCATACTTCAGCTTTATTTTGTTTTTGCTGGTGGACACTCGTAAACATTTAGAATAAATTAACATTTGAATATTATTTTTTTCATTTTTAAGCTTTTCAAATTGAACTGAAGAAATGGCTGAGGTGATGAGATGTCTGACTATTGTTTTTATACGCATGATGCGTTAGTTTTAACAGAAAGAGTAAACATAAAAGAGCTAATTGATGATTTCGCTGAAAAGTATAAAAAGCAGACTTATGTGCTCTGTAAGCCACTGTCAAAGGATGATGCTGCGTATGAATATAATAATGCTATAGCTATTTTTTCTAGTGGAATGAAGCCATGTTTAATTAATACAGGAGTCGACGAGGATAAGTTTAATTATTATGTTGATGATTTTCTAGAGGATGTCTCATTCCTAGCTGAGAAATTCAAATACAGAGAAAAAATAGGAAGAAAAAGGGACTGGGAAAAGTATTTTCAGATCGTTAATCTTGATAATATAGATTTAGAATCATACCTCGTCGATAAGGCGTTAGCAAGACGAGTAGATCTGATTACCTCTCTGATTGTAGGGAGTATCAATGATGTATCAAAGATAAAGTTAGAAACAGATAATCTACTCGATAGTGTTAAATCTAAAATCATTCTCTTTGATACAGATCAAACTAGCTTTGTGTTTAAAACTGGACCTGAAAAGAAATATGTTATTCAGGGTTTAGCCGGTTCAGGAAAAACTGAGCTATTGTTGCATAAAGTTAAAGAGATTTTTGCTAATGATTCAGAATCTAGAATAGCATTTACATGTTTTAATAAGATTTTAGCATCAACAATGAAAAACAGGATCCCTGAGTTTTTTGATTTCATGAGAGTTGAAAGACAAATCGAATGGAATACTAAGCTTTTCTGTTTCCAATCTTGGGGTAGTGGAAAAGATCCTTATTCAGGTATGTATCGATATATTTGTCATTTCTATAATATCCCTTTTGGTACTTACGGTTCAGGATCTTTAGACTATCATTGCCAAAAAGCAGTCGATTTTTTATCTAAACAAGATATAAGTTCAAAACCATTTGATTATGTTTTTATAGATGAAAGCCAGGATTTTCCTTCCAGTTTTTTGCAGTTATGTGAGTTAGTAACTAACAAGAAGGTATATATTGCAGGAGATGTATTTCAGAACATATTTAGGGAAGGTGCGAATAAGCAGGTCATTTCTTCCCAAGCTGACTCGCTGATTAAAATTTCGCGGATCTGGGCCG
>NZ_JAOWHW010000111.1:0-1496 GCF_030332425.1 Citrobacter sp. Cpo142 | reverse complement strand
CAGAAGACGTCGTAAAGGGCTGGCAACAGAACGTCTGCCGCTGCTCCGTCCGGCGGCGCCCAATCTGACCTGGTCGATGGATTTCGTCATGGACGCACTTTCCACCGGTCGCAGGATCAAGTGTCTTACCTGCGTCGATGATTTCACAAAGGAATGCCTGACGGTCACTGTTGCCTTTGGGATTTCAGGCGTTCAGGTCACGCGTATTCTGGACAGCATTGCACTGTTTCGAGGCTATCCGGCGACGATAAGAACTGACCAGGGGCCGGAGTTCACTTGCCGTGCACTGGATCAATGGGCCTTTGAGCATGGTGTTGAGTTGCGCTTAATCCAGCCGGGCAAGCCAACGCAGAACGGATTTATTGAGAGCTTTAACGGACGATTTCGCGATGAATGTTTGAATGAGCACTGGTTCAGCGATATCGTTCATGCCAGGAAAATTATTAATGACTGGCGGCAGGATTATAACGAATGCCGCCCGCACTCCACGCTGAATTATCAGACACCGTCTGAATTTGCAGCGGGCTGGAGAAAGGGTCATTCTGAGAATGAAGATTCCGACGTTACTAGGGGATGTAAGCCGGAACCCCAGAAATTTCCGTCACCCTAAATAGCTGTTCCGAATAGTAGATCACCGGAGGAAGGGAACTCAGTCCAGTTTGTGCGATCTGATTAGTCGCTAAACAAAACAAGCCACACCCAAAGGACTGAGTTGATGCCTATCCTACCACCTCTGCCACGACCACAACGGCGCCGCATTCACAAAATCATCCATGCCACCCGTGATAAAGGACATGCTCGTCGCTTGATGGCCATCTTGCTGTTACATGAAGGACGCACGATCACCGATGTTCATCACCTTACCGGCGCTGCGCGCTCGACCATCGGTCGTTGGCTTCGGTGGTATCGAGATGAAGGCATAGATGCGCTAGAAGCCTTACCGGCTGGCCGTGCCCCAGTCTTACCTATCGCCAAGATTGTCACCTTACTGGTGCTGCTCATGCAGTTTTCTCCGCAAGATTTTGGTTATCAGCGCAGCCGTTGGTGTACTGAACTATTGGCTATAAAAATCAATCGGTTAACAGGGCTCAATGTGGCAGCCTCCACGCTCCGCCGATGGTTACCTCGTATGGGCATTGTCTGGCGCAGGCCCGTGCCGACCTTGCGGATAAAAGACCCAGCCTATCAGGAAAAAATGGCGAATATCGACGCCGCGCTGGCCCGCTGTGATGCCGATAATCCGGTGTTTTATGAGGATGAAGTCGATATAGACCTCAATCCCAAATTAGGAGCCGACTGGATGTTCAGAGCGCAGCAAAAGCGGGTTGTCACACCGGGGCAGAATGCCAAGCATTATCTGGCAGGCGTTCTCCACGCAGGCAACGGAAGGGTACTTTACGTCAGCGGGATCAAGAAAAACGGCACTGTTGCAAATAGTCGGTGGTGATAAACTTATCATCCCCTTTTGCTGATGGAGCTGCACATGAACCCATTCA
>NZ_JAOWHW010000110.1:0-10710 GCF_030332425.1 Citrobacter sp. Cpo142 | reverse complement strand
TTAACAAAATTTTGGGACTGACCGAAACAAAAAGGCCAGCCCCGGAGGGCTGGCTATTCAGTACAGGGCAATGACAGGTTTCTTGATGCCGCAGGCGTGAGCGTAGCGGGTCAGTGTGTCGATGCTGGCTTTGGTGATGTTGTTTTCCAGGCGAGAAATAACCGGAGGTGTAACCCCCATGCGTTCAGCAACCTGCGCTTTTGTCAGGTTGTCATGCTTGCGCCATTCAGCAAGCAGCTCCCTGAGCTTTTCCTTACGTTCTTCTTCCTGCCATGCAGCGCGATATTCATCGTCCTGCATCCACTCGTTATGCAGTTCTTTATGGCTTACCAGTTTCATTAAGTACCTCCGCTAACCGCTTTTTGGCGAGATCGATTTCTTTCGCTGGCGTTTTCTGTGACTTCTTGATGAAAACACGGAGCATGATGATGGTATTGCCTTTGTGGTATACCCAGATTCCCCTGGCTATGTCCGTCCCCATCGTGCGGATCTCAAAAAGTCCATCGCCCAGGGGCTTCGTGTCCGGCTCCCGCAGTAATCGGGCGTCATACTCCAGTTTGCCGATGAGACGGTCAAACTTCACCCTGATTTTTACGGGTAATGCTGTGGCTTCTTCCCTGGCTTCCGGGTGATAAACAACGCTAAACATGTGACCTCCCATTTCTATTAATATTAACCTATAGGCTAATTTCAGACAAGGTAGAATTAACCTATAAGCTAATTTTGTTGGCAGTTATCGTGGCTACCCGGTCACTACCCTGTTAGCGTGAGTTTTCGTTCCACTGAGGAACGGGGATTTATGCGCGTTAGCGCATGTAAGGCGGCAGGATGAAATGACAGGTAGCACCGAGGGTTAGCCGCCGATACCAGTGAGGGATCGAAAGGGATCGCCTATCCATCCCTTCACCCTGCAAAGCCATATTCCGCTAAAAGCGGCTCAGAGGCTTTTGTGCGCGGTCGGAGTGGTCACAACAAGGCCGAAGCCGCAGTTGGGGCGTATCTCCGCGTTAGCGGGTCGTAAGAGCCGCTTACGAGCGTGTAAGCTAATTCTTCAGCGATATTTGCTGACGTATCCGGCGTGGCCGGATTTGTCCAATCCCTCGATGGCTAACAGGCGAGCTGTTAGCCATCGAGGGATTCCGTTCTGAATGCCCCGCGCTTTAGCGTGGGGAGCTACTTTTGAGGCGCTCGCGCCGATGCTGTTCGGTTATCCACTTTTTGGGGTTTGAGAGCCAATGGAACGAAAACGTACGCTAAGAAGTTAATTCATTGTTTAAATTGAAATTTAGTTCTCTCAGTTCCCCCTTCAAAATATCCTCCGGTAGCGTAAACGTATAATGCCCCAGCATATTGATATGCCCGTGCATCAGTGGGGACAACCGGGCGATATCTTCAACCCCGATTTCTTCTCCATTACTGCGTATCCAGCTCAGGGCTTCCTGCATATAAAGTGTGTTCCACAGTACCACTGCGTTAGTGACCAGGCCCAGTGCCCCCAGCTGATCTTCCTGACCTTCACGATAGCGCTTTCTGATCTCACCGCGCTGCCCGTAGCAGATCGCCCTCGCCACAGCATGGCGGCCTTCCCCCCGGTTTAGCTGCGTCAGGATCCGCCGACGATAATCCTCATCATCAATATAATTAAGAAGGTACAGCGTCTTGTTGACGCGCCCCACTTCCATGATCGCCTGTGCCAGCCCTGATGGGCGCGAGCTTTTCAGCAAAGAGCGAATGAGTTCTGAAGCATGAATGGTGCCCAGTTTCAGCGAACCGGCGGTTCGCATCATCTCATCCCACTGATCCTCGGCTTTCGACAGATCGGCACAACCACGTGCCAGTTCGTCCAGTGCACCGTAATTTGCCGATTTATCCACTCGCCAGAATACCGCTTCACCGGCATCGGCAAGCCGGGGGGAAAACTGGTATCCCAGCAGCCAGAAGAGGCCAAAAATAATGTCGCTGGTACCGGCTGTGTCTGTCATGATCTCAACCGGATTCAGCCCTGTCTGCTGCTCCAGAAGGCCTTCCAGCACAAAAATGGAATCTCGTAATGTGCCGGGGACAACGATGCCGTGGAATCCAGAGTACTGATCAGAGACGAAGTTGTACCAGGTGATGCCACGTCCGGAACCAAAATATTTTCTGTTAGGTCCTGAATTGACGGTTTTCACCGGCGTGACAAAGCGCATGCCATCAGCTGAAGCCACTTCGCCACCACCCCAGCGGCCAGCAAGCTCCAGTGTGGACTGAAAATCAACCAGGCGGGCATTGGCGCTGACCAGCGTTTCTGCCCGGAGGTAATTCTGTTTTACCCAGCTAAGCCGGTGGCGCGTCAGCGCCGGTATATTGTGCTTTATCAGCGGTTCCAGCCCGATATTGCAGGCCTCTGCCATCAGGACCGCGCACAGGCTGATGTGCAGATCCTGTGCCCGGGCCCCGGATTCACTGACATGCGTAAACTCACGTGTAAATCCCGTTCTGGCATCTATTTCAAGCAACAGTTCCGTCAAATCTACTGGCGGGAGTAGCAGCCTTACCCGACTGTTGAGACGATGCAACGATGTTGGCTCCTCCAGTTTCTCCAGGCTGCTGATAGTCAGGGAAGGATGTTTACCGTCATGGCAAATATGAACCTCCGCATTTCCTTCAAAGCGGGATGCGACGGTTTTCCAGGTTTCATCTAGCTGGACCGCCAACTGTTGCACGCCTTTATGTCCATCAGTGGGATGTCCCAGCGCCCGGCAAACGGGGACCCGCTGAGCCTGCCATTCTTCCCCCTGCAACAGCTTCTCGCGGGGATTTCCCCAGCGATCGCTGTTTTCGAGCCAGATGTCCCTTCGACGTAGTGCATCCTGAAGGCGCTCCAGCAGACAAAGCGAGTAACCGGCACGCTGTATCCGGCCCTCCGCATCGTATACCAGGCGTTTCCAGGGGCCGGTAATAATATGTTCAGGCGCATTGTCCAGGATGCGCTTTTTCGAGCAGTTCAGTTCGGTCAGATAATGAATGGCGGACAACGTATGTTCTCCGGCTGGCGCTGCCTGGAAATGCAGGTCGCGCAATACCGCCGGAAGAAAGCGCTTTACCCGCCCGTACTGCTCCACCATTTCGTCATGGAAATTGTTGTTCTGAGGCCGGGCCAGCTCATTTACCTTGCAGACGGATTCTGCCAGCCTGCTTTTCGGTATGCTGTTGAATATGGTCTCCCTCAGTTCAGCATCGTCAGCCTGTTCATCCAGCAACAATGAACATGCCCGCGCCAATATTAGCGCAGCACGATCAAGATCTTTAAGCGTCCTGAGCCGTTTTTTCTGCCCCGTTTTCTTCGCCGCACGAGTGATATCCAGTATCAGCATATCGAGCACATCAACGGCCTCATCCAGCGCCGCAGTCTCCTGCGCTTTAACGAATGCTGTGAGTACGGCCAGTTTTCTCTGCTGTGGCATTCGCGCGATATATTTTACCGACGCCATGCCTGCGTAACGGGCCAAATTACGCAGTTGTATAGCAGGCAGACCGGTAAAATTCAGTCGGGAAAATTCCAGGTTTCGCAGCCGGATATACCGCTCCAGCGCTTCGGTAAATGCCGGGCCGCTGACGGTGACCGGTCCCTTTTTCAGTTGCTCCAGCGGTGAAGTACGCTGCCCCTCAGGAATGTCCAGAAGCTCCGTCACGCGGGCGGTCTGCCAGCTGTCCGGCAACGCGGCCAGTTTCTTCCACAGCCGCTGATTTGCCCGTTCGCGTATTTCACTGACGAGACGTACAAGTGTGGTTGCTCCGGGCAGCAGGACCTTATTCTGAAGCAGCCACGCGGTGGCAAAATCAAACATAAGGCCGGGTCGCTCATTACTGAGCCATGCGCGGGTGTACAGCAGGCGCTTCAGGCGGAAAGACCAGGGGAAATCGCCAAATTCATGGTAACCGTAATATTCCTTAATCAGCGCAGTATGCTCTCTGAGGGTGGTAACCCGTTCTGCGTAGCGGGTAAGGACTTCTGGACGGCGAATATTAAGCTGCACCGCGACAAATTGCTGAACACCTGGCAGAACCCGGGTTAAGTCTGTCAGAAAGGTGCCCAGAAAACGGGCGGTGGTGAGCTGAAGCGCAATTCCCAGCCGGTTATGCCTTCCCCGCCGCTGGTTAATGAAGGCAAGATCCCGCTCATCAAGATGAAAATAGCGCGCCAGCTGCACGTCATTGGGTTCTGCAACATAGCGACCATAATTCAGTTCCTGCTCAGTGGTCAGAAAATCGACGGGCATACCGGCCTCCCTGCCTGATGGTCATGAATTAACAATTTCGCAACCGTCCGAAATATTATGAATTATAAGACAGCATAAAACGGCAGGCATGGACTGTCTATTAAATCGTATTTTTGCCATAATAGACATACGGTGTCTGATATTCGATTTAAGGTACATTTTTATGCGACTTTTTGGTTACGCACGGGTATCAACCAGTCAGCAGTCTCTCGATATTCAGGTCAAGGCGCTCAAAGACGCGGGGGTGAAATTCAACCGCATCTTTACCGACAAGGCATCCGGCAGCTCTGCCGACAGGGAGGGGCTGGATCTGCTCCGTATGAAGGTGGAGGAAGGTGATGTCATTCTGGTCAAGAAACTTGACCGTCTTGGCCGCGACACTGCCGATATGATCCAACTGATTAAAACATTTGACGCCCAGGGCGTGGCTGTCCGGTTCATTGATGACGGGATTAGTACTGATGGGGAGATGGGGAAGATGATCGTCACCATTCTTTCAGCAGTAGCTCAAGCAGAGCGTACTCGCATCCTTGAACGAACAAATGAAGGAAGGTTAGAGGCCAAGTCTAAAGGGATTAAATTTGGCCGCAAACCAACAGTGGATAAAGCTAAAGTTCACTGTCTTCGTGAACAAGGTCTTGGCGCAACCAGCATATCCAGACAGTTAAAGATTGCACGTTCCACAGTCTACAAAATTCTCGCTACTACGTAGTGGTACACATGATGGAACGTCACTAGTAGGCTGAACACGATAGGAAATAACCTCGTATAAAGCTATGTCTACTGTTATTAGCATGAACGATAAAGGGCAATTATGGATTACGAACAACTGCCTAGGGCGGCACTGGTCCGAATGCTTCAAGAGCATGATGCGGCACTAGTCGACGCCGGTAAAAATGGCATCGTTATGAATTACACCGGCCGAACAGCTCCGTGGCAAATAATCAGACAGGTGAAGCCTAAGCTCTTCAGTATTATAAAAAAATATTCTTGTGGTGAAGAGCTTGCTCAGGCTGAAAATGAGATTTGGGATGGAGAAAATCTTTCCGCAATGGTCACTCTCTATAAATATAGAGGGCAGATTGATCTCGTACTGACAGACCCTCCCTACAATACCGGAGAGGATTTCCGTTATAACGACAAATGGGATAAAGATCCCAACGACCCTGATTTGGGCGATGTAGTTCCTAAAGACGACGGTTCGAAGCATAGCAAATGGTTGCGCTTCATGACCCCCAGAATTTGGATGATGAGGGAGATGCTGAAACCAGGTGGCGTGATGGCGATTTGTATCGATCATCGGGAACTTTTCCGCCTAGGAATGCTCATGGATGAGATATTTGGCGAGGATAATCGTTTAGCAATTATTAACTGGCAAAAGTCCGCGGCTGCGAGACCTGATAATAAACATGTCTCGACGGCAACCGAGTACGTACTGGTATACGGGAAAGATATAACCCGTGTACGGACGGCATCGCTCGCTCGTGGAGAGGCTGACAACAAGAGATACTCCAATCCAGACAACGACCCGGGAAACGACTGGCGTGAGGGAAATCTTACTGCAAAAAGTTATTCAGCTAAGGACGACTATGGTATCCAGTCTCCATTCACAGGAGTTGTGCATTACCCAGCTGGTAATGGTGCGTGGAGGCATCCTAAGAAGAATGTAAAAATATGGCTGAACGCTTGGGGACCTGAGTACGAAGAACGCGATATAGGAGATGGTCGTGGAAAAGCTTTGGTTGTTAAAGGCCAACAACCAGGAGCTATCGCGAGCTCAGTATCTAAGAAAGCATATGCCCGGCTTGCAAAAAATAACTGGCCATTTCTTTGGTTTGGCCGGGACGGTCTGGGTAGACCCCGCGTCAAAACTTATCTTGAACAAATAAAGAAAGGGAAAGTGCCCGTAACATACTGGTCAGATACCGATCTTGCCTCCGAAATCCTGACTGACATTGATTTAGGCTCTACATCTTGGGATTACTCGGAGTCGGGTCGATCTGCAGATGGTGTGGCCGAACTAACAGCTGTTGTTGGTCAAGGGCATGGTTTTTCTACCGTAAAACCTCTCAAATTGATGACCAAAATCATCCAACTCTGGTGTCGTCCGGACGGCATTGTTTTAGATCCATTTGCAGGTTCTGGAACTACGGGGCATGCAGTGCTTGAATTAAATAAAGAAGCCGATACAAATAGACGATTCATTTTAATTGAACAAGGCAATACTGAGAAAGGTGACCACTATGCAAAAACCCTCACAGCTGAGCGTGTAAAGCGTGTGATTTCAGGTGATTGGTCTAAAACTAAAAAAGAACCATTAGTGGGGGGATTTCGATTTATTGAGCTAAAGCGCGAAAAAATAGACGCTGATGCGGTGAATACGCTTGCTCGTGAGGAAATGATAGATCTATTACTCACAAGTTATTGGGATAAAGCAGAAAAAGCAAAGTCGTATCTCAGAAGGCTACCTACTCAGCCGAATCGGCATCTATTTGCGGTTAACTCGAAACAAGAAGGGTTCTTCTTAATTTGGGGGGCTCCAGATAAACCATCAGCCCTGACTAAAGCAGCATTCAGGGAAATAGCTGAAGAGTCTAGGCAGGCAGGTTTAGCCCCACATTATCATGTGTATGCTGCCCTTGCTCCATACACCGGTAGTAGTGTCGAATTTTATAAAATCCCAGATAGGGTTCTTGAGCACATAGGTTTCAGCCAGCGTCAGGACTCCTTCAATAATGAGAATGATACTGATGCCTGATTTTGAACTTAAAGTATTTCAAGCCGATGCTGCAAAGACAATCGTAGACCGCTACGCATTTTTCGCTGGGCATCCATATCGCCCTAGCAAAGGGCCAAAACCGCGACCATTTTTTCAGGCATTATCTGCACTTACAGGAGCAGGCAAGACACCAGTATTAGCACAAGCCGTTACCCTACTAAGATCTCATTTTTCTTCAGAACCCATAATATTCTGGATGTCTAAAGCGAAGTCAGTAGTTGCTCAGACCTATTCTAACTTTAGTGCAGGTGGAAAATATTCAGAAATCGTAGATGGTTTTCGTATCATAAATATAGCTCAGCTAACTCCTATGCATATCGAAGATGGGAGCACACCTTTGATGATCATGGCCACTACTGGTCTTTTTAATAACAGAGATCAATCTGAGGGGGCTTTAAATATATATAAGAAAGATGCTGATCTATTCGGCGATTCATCTCCATGGGAGCGACTTATTGCACGAAAAACAGGTGCTAAACGGCGCCCATTATTAATTGTGTATGATGAGGGACATAATCTTTCTGAGCAGCAAACAGAAATTTTATCTGAATTGGAACCTGATGCATATTTGCTTGCAAGTGCGACTTTAAAGTTGCCAGCTAATTTTCATAAGGCTGTTATCCAACCGATAAAGCTTTGGGCTGAAGAAGCCTCTAATGATTATGAGCGCTTTGCGGAACTTAGTGCACTCGGGGCTGATGGTAGCCCTGATGCACAGTTATTCGTTACGACAGCCATTAGCAGTGAAAAAGTTGTTAGCGCCGAGTTGGTTAAAAAAGCTATTCAATTTGACGGCACTACCGGGGCAATGGAAAAATCACTTGATGATCTTCATAAAAGATTAGAATTGATAAAAGCTGAGATTTCCGAGCGAGGTCTTGGATTCAGTCCAAAAGCCATATACGTGTGCAAAACAAACATTGCTGATGACGGCGAAAAAGATGATCACTCCAAGCCATTCATGCATCGGAAAGCACCTCCTATCCGTATTTGGCGTTATTTGGTCGAAGAGAAAGGTATCCCCCCAAATGAAATTGCGATTTATGCAAACTTGTCTTTCTTGGATGGGAACAAGCCAGCGGAGGTCAATCTTTTCTCAAAGGGAGAGAATGATTTTGAGGATTTTCAGGCTGGTAATTTCAAACATATAATCTTCAACCTCTCTCTTCAGGAGGGATGGGATGACCCTGCTTGTTACCTTGCTTATATAGATAAAAGCATGGGGTCGTCAATCCAAGTAGAGCAGATCATCGGCCGTGTTCTTAGGCAATATGGCGCACGTCATTATGATAATCAGTTAATTAATTCTGCACACTTCTTTCTCCGTGTTGACAATCAAAGTGTATTTTCCTCGGCAATAAATGCCGTAAAGGATAAGCTAAAAGCTGAGGGTGCACCTATTGAAATAGTGGATAATTTTAGCGGTACTGCAGGCACTGCTGAAGATCTTAATTTAAAAGATGGCATGGATGTTAAACTCCATCACGTACATGTTGATGCTAGCGATGCGTGTATTCGAATAGCCGAAATTCTAAGCGATTTTCCTACGTTCGTCGAAGGGAGTGCAGATACTCAGGGACAAGCTCATATTGCAACACAGCTCGTCGAGCTTGACGCATTGGGGCGAGATAGTAAAGCAACTGAGTGGACGCCTGAAGGCAATACAAACCCCGTTCGGTTAAGGTGGTTGATTAATACAGCTATACGGACACGGTCAAATAGAGCACTTGCTATAACTGATCTTAAACATCCTAAATTTGATGTTAGAGTTCAGATAAATAGTTCTGCCGCAAGGTATGCAGATAAGTTAGCTGCTGAAATAGTTTCAGCATATTATGATAACTCTGAGCTGGCATATGAAAGCGATTCTCCGTTTCAATTTGGTGTTATTCGAGTTCCTCGTAACGCTACTCACTTTGAGCATTCATTATATGAAAAGTACTCAGGACTTAATAAGTTCGAGGCTCCTTTTGCTGAGGCTTTAGATAGGTCTGGTTACCCTTGGCACAGAAACCTGAGCAGTGGCGGTTTTCATATCCCACTATTGACAGAGGGTGATACAAGCTCATTTTATCCAGACTTTTTAGTATGGAAGTCAGACCTTGTCTATTGCCTTGATACCAAGGGGGGCCATCTATTGACTGATGCCGTAGCGCGCAAGCTTTTTAATATTCATGAAGATGGTCGGAGTAAGATTCTAGTGAGATTTATCACAGAAGGAAAGCAGACAGAGCTGCGCGGCAAAGCAACAAAGGGAGGATATACTGTATGGAAAATGAAATCTGGGCATCCTACCCCAATTTATGTGGCGGATTTAGACAAAGCTGTTAGGGAATGTCTAAAATAGCGAAGCCATAGCATAGAATTTTTAATGGCATTATGATCAGGACATAAAGGACTTCATGCAGGGAAAAAATATCCCAAAAGAAACTGGTCATGTCAGCACACCAAAGGATCCTCGCCGGATCCTTTGGTTTTTCTCAGCCACAATCGCTTAACGTGAGTTTTCGTTCCACTGAGCGTCAGACCCCAGACACAGTCCATCGCCGGTAGACCAGAGGAGCTTTACCTGACTGCCATTACGCCCACGGAAGATAAAAACGTGACCTGACATCGGATCGTCTTTCAGCGTCGTCTGCACCTTTGCCGCCAGGCCGTTGAAGCCGTTTCTCATATCGGTGATGCCAGCGACCAGCCAGATCTTTGTCCCTGATGGTAATGGGATCAACGTTTGAGCTCCCGTATCAGCAGGTTCAGGATATTTTCGCTGATGGCACCATTCAGACGGAGTGATCCGTGCCGGAACGTCACTTCACAGCTGATATTGAGTGATTCAGGTGCCGCAGCAGCTACAGGTTGTGACCGGGGGGAGGTTGCAGGGACAACATCTTCGGTATCAAGTGTTATCGGGAGCAGCTCAGGCACGTTGTTTTCTGTTGTTGAAGGAGGACGTAGTTTTCCTTCGCGCCAGTACTGGCGCCACTTGAACAGCAAATTATCGTTGATCCCATGCTCACGAGCGAGTTGCGCTACGGAGATCTCTGGTCGATGCGAGAGTTCAACCATTTTGATTTTGAACTCAACGGGATAATTAGGGCTTTTTTTACGCACTGCGGTTAATGATTTCATGGATAGCGTCCACCATATTTGGTGTCCACTATCCTCTCAGGAATATCAGGATCTGCCAGACGGTGCTGAGACGACGCTTACTTTTAAATGGCGGAAAATCGTGTTGAGGCCAACGCCCATAATGCGGGCGGTTGCCCGGCATCCAACGCCATTCATGGCCATATCAATGATTTTCTGGTGCGTACCGGGTTGAGAAGCGGTGTAAGTGAACTGCAGTTGCCATGTTTTACGGCAGTGAGAGCAGAGATAGCGCTGATGTCCGGCGGTGCTTTTGCCGTTACGCACCACCCCGTCAGTAGCTGAACAGGAGGGACAGCTGATAGAAACAGAAACCACTGGAGCACCTCAAAAACACCATCATACACTAAATCAGTAAGTTGGCAGCATCACCCAGACGGCGAACCTGCTTTTCCAGCTCGCGGATACGTTGCTGGTCTGGAGTAATGGGTGTGGCAGAGGACGTAATCCCCTGGCGCTCTCTCCTGAGCTGGCGTACCCAGCTCTCAAGCGTAGTAGAACCCACATTCATCGCTTCACTGG